>CALSWN010000047.1 GCA_943841085.1 uncultured Candidatus Pelagibacter sp.
GGATGCAATACTTGGAGGGTCACCTGATAAAAGATTAACTGCTCCAGGAGGAACACCACATTCTCTACAAATATCAACTAACTCCATTACAACACCAGGGGTGATTGTATCAGGTTTAATAATTACAGAGCATCCCGCTCCTAATGCAGTGGAAATTTTTCTAGCTGCTAAGACAAGTGGAAAATTCCACGGAGATAATGCAGCGACAACACCTACTGGCTGATAATAAACATGCACTCTAGTATCTTCGAATCTGCTTTCAACAGTTTGACCATATATTCTTTTTGTTTCTTCTGCATTCCATTCAAAAATATCTGCTGCTCCGTTTGTTTCACCAATACCCTCTGCAAGAGGTTTTCCATTCTCCAATGTCATCCATTTAGCAAATACATCTTTTTTTTCTCTCATCTTGTCAGCAATTTTTCTTAAGACATTTGATCTCTGCCATGGTGGGGTTTTTTTCCAAACTTGCAGTCCTTTTTCAGCTGATTTTAACGCTCGGTCAACATCAGCTGGCGTAGCCTTAGATGCGTGTCCTAAAACTTCTTCTGTTGCAGGATTGATAACTTCATAAGTTTCATTATTTTCTGAGGGGGACCACTTGCCATCGATGAATTGTCCAAATTTACTATACATAATTTTTTAAAAAATTTTAAGATACTTTTAACCTAAAGGCCAAAGTTTTGGAAACATTATACCTTCTAAATTATCTCCATTTTTATAGCCATTAGCTTCCATAATAGCCCTTTCTTCTCTTGCCCATTCTCCTCGATAGATGATCTTAGAGTTTTCTTTTGCCATTCTTAATGTGTATCTATGAACATCTTTTTTAGGTGTAACGGTATTTAATCCTCCATGTAATGTTCTAATATCAAAATAAATACAGTCACCAACTTCTAGGTCCCATTGTAAAAATTCATAATCACCTTTATTTTCTAATATATTTGGAGTTAATTCATATTTTTTTCCATTAACAATTCCAGCCTCACCATCAACTTGGTGACCATCATTAAATCTAGTTCTTAAGAATAATCTATCCCATAAATGAGATCCTTTTACCCAAGCAATACCATCTTCTTTTTTAACAGATTCAAGTGGTATCCATAATACACACATTGATCCTTCAAAATCAAAATATGATATATCATGATGAAAAGGTGGTGATGACTTAGAGCCTGCTTCTCTAAAAAACCAATTATCCATCACTAAATTAATTTTTTTCGCTTCTAAAAGTTCTGCTGCTATTTTTGGTGTTGGTGAATTAAAAATAAAATCTTTAAATTCTTCATGCATATTCCAAGTCCAAAAATCTTCATAATATCCAGGTAAATTTTTATCTTTTGTATGATTTACAAACCTTGGACTTGGGTTTTTTTTACCTTTTTTTATTCCTTCTTTTAACTTTTCAATCCATGCGTTATCAAATTTACCTTTAATTAGAATTGCCCCATCTTTTTTAAATTGTTCTATTTGGGTATTGTTGATAATTTTACTCATATATTATTATTGTAATATAATATAATAAGAAACAAATGAAAACACTGACTGACACTTTTGGAAGAAAATTTCCCTACATAAGATTATCAATTACTGATGTGTGTAATTATAAATGCTCTTATTGTTTGCCTCAAGGATACAAAAAAACACCTGGTGACACTAGAAGCTTTATGACAGGTGAAGAAATATCGAGATTAACAAAAGCTTTATCTGAACTAGGGGTTTGTAAAATAAGATTAACTGGTGGAGAGCCAACAGTGAGAAAGGATTTTTTTGATATCCTTAAAAATATGAAACAAAACTCAAATATTCCAAAAATAACAATGACCACAAATGGTTATCAATTGGATAGGATTGCTAAACGATTATATGAGTCAGGTTTGGATGGAATTAATATTAGTATTGACAGTTTAAATAGAGAAACTTTTAAAAAATTAACTGGTCATGATAGGCTTTTACAAATTTTAGAAGGAATAAAAATTTTACAAAGTTTAAATTTTAAGAATATAAAAATTAATGCTGTTTTACTTAAAGGTGTTAATGACACTTATGAGGAGTTTGAAAAATTTGGCAACTTTATTAAAAACAACAAGATTGATTTTAGATTTATAGAATTAATGCAAACAGGTGACAATCTTGATTTCTTTAAAAAAAATCATGTCTCTTCGAAAATATTTAAAGATTATTTAGAGAAAAATAAATGGGTGTACCAAACATATGGTAAGGATGCTGGCCCCTCATTAAACTATATTCATCCTGAGTATAAGGGTAAATTTGGATTAATCGCACCCTACTCCAAAGATTTCTGTAAAACATGTAATAGATTAAGAATTACTTCTAGAGGTGATTTAAGACTTTGTTTATTTGGAAATACAGGAATTGGTCTTCGTCATCTTTTGCAAAACGATAGTCAAAAAGATGAACTTGTAGATTTAATAATAAAACAATTACATCTTAAAAAAGAGTCACATCATTTAGAACTAGGAGAGACAGGTATTACTCCAAACTTATCAAGTACAGGAGGATAATGAAAAATTTTAAAGTAATAAATCAAGAAGAATTAAAAGATTGGGCTAAAGAAATTTTTAAAAAAAATTCTTTTAATATGGTTGATGTGTCCTCAAAAAAAGAAACTTTTAGACGAGCTTTGGCTTCTGGTAAAATCCATGTTGGAAAAGAAGTTTTTAATTTAATTAAAAACAAAGAAATGCCCAAAGGTGACCCTATTGCATTAGCAGAAGTATCTGCTGTTCTTGGAGTAAAAAAAACAAGTGAATTAATACCTTTGTGTCACCCGCTTCCAATTGATCATACGGCAACAAAAATAATTATGAACGAAGTTGATAATTCATTAGAAGTTTTTTGTGTTGTTTCAGCTGTTGCTAAAACAGGTGTTGAGATGGAAGCTATAATGGGTGTTAATGCTGCATTAATAACAATTTATGATTTAAGTAAAATAGTAAATCCACACCTTAAAATAGATAATGTAAAACTGTTAATTAAAGAAGGTGGAAAAAGTGGATTATGGACTAATCCTGATGGTCTACCAAAATTTTTAGATAGTATTTTTAACAATGAAAATTAAACTTAAACTGTTTGGTGCAAGTAGAGATTTTAGTGATAATGATCATTTAGAGATTGAGATTGAAAATAAAGCTTCAATAGATGATTTACGAAATGAGATTATCAAATATCTTGACATTAATTTCAAAGGTAATGAAAACTTCATCAAAGTTGTGAAGTCTTCAGCTTTTTGCTCTGAAAATAATGAAATAATAAGCGACAATTATAAAATCATAAAAGATCAAAAGATTGGTATTATACCTCCTATCGGAGGAGGTTAATGCTTCATACAAAAATAGTAGATTCTAAAAAAGAAAAAATACTTCATTCAAACGCTGAAAAATTTATTAAAGATTCAAAGTTTGGAGCATCAATTTATTTTTTAGGCACTGTTAGAAATATCAATGATAACAAAAAAGTGACAGGTATTACCTATGATAGTCATGATGAAATGGTAATTAAAAGCTTTGAAGAAATTTATAATGAAGCAGATCAAA
>CALSWN010000048.1 GCA_943841085.1 uncultured Candidatus Pelagibacter sp.
TCTAGAAGTTAAAGATGTTGAAGTAGGAAAACCAGGTCCAAAAGAAGTTCTTATAAAAAACTTATCAATCGGTCTTAACTATATTGATGTTTATCATCGAACAGGTCTGTACCCTATTCCTCTTCCAAGTGGGATTGGTCTAGAGGCATGTGGAATAATAGAGGAAGTTGGTTCTGAAGTTGATCTATTTAAAGTTGGAGATAGAGTGGCTCACTCTTCAATGCCAATCGGAAGTTATTCTGAAAAACAATTGTTTCCTCAAGAAAAACTAGTTTTAGTTCCAGAGGGTATTTCAGATGAAATTGCATCTTGTATTATGCTTAAAGGAATTACAGCAGAATATTTATTACACAGAGCTTATCCAGTTAAAAAAGGAGATAAAGTTTTATACCACGCTGCTGCTGGAGGTGTTGGTCAAATTTTATGTCAGTGGGCTAATGCATTAGGAGCTGAAGTTATTGGAACAGTTGGCTCTAAGGAAAAAGAAGCTATTGCTAAAAAAAATGGTTGTCATCATGTAATAAATTATACTGATACAAATTTTGTTGAAGAGGCAGAAAAAATCGTAGGCAAAAATGGAGTTGATGTTGTCTATGATGGTGTTGGTATTAAAACATTTGATGGATCAATTGAAACATTAAAAGTCAGAGGCATGATGGTGGCTTTTGGTAATGCATCTGGTTACGTTGATACTATTGATGTTAAGAAACATATTAATGCAAAAGGATTATTTTTTACTCGGCCTTCAATTGCTCACTATACGGTGACAAGAGAAGAATTAGTTGAGTCAGCAAAAAAAGTTTTTGATGCTGTTTTGTCTAAAAAGTTTAATGTTGAAATTTTCAAAAAGTACAAACTTAATGATGCAAAAAAAGCTCATGAAGAATTAGAGGGAAGAATATTAAAAGGTCCTTCTGTAATTATTCCCTAATCTAAATCGACATCCATATCTGACATATGAAGCTTGAGAGCGCTTGTCGATACCTGAATTTCCCTTAAAAAAATAATAATTGAGACCATCATTGATAAACAACATGATCCAAAAATTATCCTAGCAATAAAAATCTCATTTAAATAAAGTGCAAAAACAGTCAGCAGATTAAACAAAAGACCAAATGCAGCAAACATAATTGTCCATTTTAATAAAACAATTCTTCCATTAAGGTTGATAAATTGTTTTTTCCATTCAGGCGGAATATGGTTTTCGTATACATGTTCATCATGTAGCTGTCTTATTAGCTTACTCAGCGAGTGAAATCTATTACTATAGATGTTCATAAGCAAAGGTATTGCTGGAAACATTAGTGCTGTTACAGTGTAATCTATATTCATACGAATCAGTTTGATTATGAAACTAGCCTTTGCTATTTACAAGTAAATTATTATGAAACAATTAAATCTCTTTATAGAATTAACAAGATTAAAACGACCAATAGGCTACATGTTATTATTTTGGCCATGTGCATGGGGATTAACACTAGCGTATGATTTTTCAAATAATCTCAATAAATATTTGTTTTACTTAATTTTATTTTTTTTAGGTTCTGTTTTAATGCGTTCTGCTGGATGTGTTGTAAACGATATAATGGATCAAGAATTTGATAAGAAAGTTTTGAGAACAAGAGACAGACCAATCGCTTCAGGAAAGATTTCTATAACGCTTGCTTTATCTTATGTTATTTTTTTGTGTTTTCTAGCACTGTTAGTTTTACTAAATTTTAACACCTTTACTATTATTTTGGCATTTTGTTCGATGCCTTTAGCATTCAGCTATCCGTTAATGAAAAGATATACATATTGGCCCCAATTATTTTTGGGGATTACCTTTAACTATGGTTTAGTTCTTGGGTGGGTTTGTATTAATAATCAGTTAGAGTTATTACCGATAATTCTTTATGTGGGCGCCATATTCTGGACATTAGGTTTCGATACAATTTATGGGTTTCAAGATATTAAAGACGATGAAATTATAGGAGTGAAATCAACATCAATAAAGTTTAAAAGAAACCCCAAATTATTTCTAGTAATATGTTACTCAATTTTTATAACAACATTATTGATAGTAGGTTTTTTAATGAATTTTAAATATTCTTTTTTCATTTTTTTATCTTTACCTATATTTCATATGTTTTTTTTTCAAATAAAAAATTTAAAAATTAAAGACTCAATGAATTGTTTGAAAATATTTAAAAGTAATAATTTTTTAGGATTATTAATCTTAACAAATATTTTAGTAGGAAAAATATTTTAATGACTAGAGATATTGAAATTATTAAAAGATTATTTAATGACTACACGAAGAAACATTTAAAAAAAATCATTATAGCAATTTTCTTTGCAGTTTTAGTTGCTGGAAGCACATCGGGTATTGCATATTTACTTGATCCAGCTATTGAAAAAATTTTTATCGAAAAAGATAAGGCTCTATTATATATAATTCCTATCTTAATTATTTTAGCCTTTTTCACAAAAGGAATATCTCTATACCTGGCAAAAATAATTATGATTGCTGTATCACAAGAACTTAAGGCCGATGTACAAAAAGATATGCTTAAATCATTAATTTCATCTGATACAAATTTTATAGATAGTGCACATACTGGAAAATTTATTTCAAATCTTACTAACGATGTAAATATGTTGGTTAATTTAATAAGTCTAGCTCTTCTTAATGTGTTTAAAGATAGTATGAGTTTAATTGGTTTGCTTTTAGTAATGTTTTATCAGAACTGGAAACTATCAATGATAGCAATAATAATGATACCACTTGCATCATTTGTTGCTAGATCACTGGGAAGAAGAATGAACAAGGCTACCGTTCGTACAATGGACCAGTCAGGTGTATTTACAACAAGATTAGTAGAAATTTTTAAAAATCACAAACTAATTAAAATTTTTCAGAAAGAAGATTATGAAAAACAGCGATCTACTAAAAGCATTGATGAGCTAAAAGATAGAGTGGTTAAGATGATGGTCATCTTTAATAGAAACACACCTGTAATGGAGTCTTTGACTGGAATAATGATAGCTGCACTTCTTTTTTATTCTGGAATTTTAATTGAAAATGGAGAACTACAAATTAATAATTTTTTTTCTTTCCTTGCTGCAATGATGCTCGCTTATCAGCCTGTAAAATCCCTTGCGGGACTTAATATTGCTATCAATCAAGGTGTAACAGGAGCGAAGAGAGTGCTACCCATTGTTGACCTGGTTAATGAAGTTAAAGATAATCCAAAATTTCCAAATCTTGACGTTAAGGATGGAAATATAATTTTTAATGACGTTAATTTTAAATACGGAAATGAAGAAAAAAAAGTTTTAAAATCTGCTAATTTAAATATTAAAGGGGGTAAAATGACTGCCTTAGTTGGTTTAAGTGGCGCTGGCAAATCAACAATACTTAATTTAATTCCAAGGTTCTATGACCCAAGCGCAGGACAAATACTAATCGATAATCAATCAATACATGAGGTGAATATTTATTCATTAAGAAAAAACATTTCGTTAGTTAGTCAAGAAACAACTTTGTTTGATGATACGGTTAAAAACAATATTGCTTACGCAAAACTTCATGCGTCTAATGAAGAAATCATGTTGGCAGCAAAAAATTCATATGCTGATGAGTTTATACAAAATTTGCCAAATGGATATGAGACTATCATTGGGGAAAATGGTGTTAGGTTGTCTGGAGGCGAAAAACAAAGACTATCAATCGCCAGAGCTATGTTGAAAAAAAGTTCTATTATTCTTTTAGATGAAGCGACATCATCACTTGACTCTGACACTGAAGAAAAAATACAAAATGCTATAAGTTTATTAACAAAAAATAAAACAACAGTTGTTATAGCACATCGACTTTCAACAATTCTTAATGCAAATATGATTTATGTCGTTAAAGAAGGAAAAATTATTACAAATGGTTCGCACGAAGAGCTTCTTTCAAACTCTGAAATATATAAAAACTTTTATGAAAAACAATTAAAAAAAGGTTAATGATTTTTATTTATAGATTATTAATTAACTTTGTTTTAATTTTTTCACCTTTCATATTATTAATTCGATTAATAAAAAAAAAAGAACATTTCTTAAGATTTAAGGAAAAATTCACTTATTTCTCCAATAAAAGAAATAAAGGCAAATTAGTATGGTTTCACGGCGCTAGTGTCGGTGAATTAATGAGTGTTATACCACTTATCGAAAAATTGGAAAAAAAAAAAGATATTGGTCAGATTCTAGTAACCACTTCGACTTTGAGTTCAGCAAAAATATTTACTAAATTTAAATTTAAAAAAACAGTTCATCAATTCTTTCCTCTAGACACTAACTATCTCAGTAAAAGATTCATAAATTTTTGGAAACCCAATTTGGCAATTTTTATTGACTCTGAAATATGGCCAAACATGCTTACTAACTTAAAAAAAAATAAAGTATATCATATTCTTCTAAATGCAAGGGTCACTAAAAAAACATTTAAAAGATGGAAAAAGTTGGGCACTTTTTCAAAAAAATTATTTCAAAGTTTTAATTATGTTTATCCACAAAATGAAGAAACCTTAAAATATTTGAATAAATTTGAAGTCACAAAAATTAAAAAACTTGGTAATCTAAAATTTTCTGAAAGTGTTCTTGACTCAAAAAAAACTATTAATCAAAATTTAAAAAAATTTTTACAAAATAAAAAATATTGGTGTGCTGCAAGTACACATGAAGGGGAAGAGTTTATCGCAGCTAACGTACATAAAGCTATTAATAAAAAAATTGTTAATCTAATTACAGTTATAATACCAAGAAATATTCAAAGAACAGAAAAAATAATCAATACATTTAATAAATTAGGTTTAAAAACACATCTTCATAGCTTAGATAAAAAAATACCAAAAGATACTCAAGTTTACATAGTTGATACTTATGGAGAAACAAAATCTTTTTTCAAAATTTGTAAAATTGTTTTCCTTGGAAAGTCACTTACAATAGGTGGTGGACAAAACCCACTTGAACCCGCAAGATATAATTGTAATATAATTCATGGACCAAAAGTTTCAAACTTTCCCGAAATTTATCGTCTCTTAGATAAAAATAAAATTTCATTTAAAGTGAATAGCCAGAATCAGCTTATAAAAAAGATTAATGAATTATTCAAAAAAGATGTAAAATCACAATATATTGGTAATAAAATAAAAAGTATGGGCCAAAAGATTCTAAGTAAAACAGTGATTGAGATTGAAAAAGTTATTTAAAAATGAAAATAAGTAAACCAAAATTTTGGGACTTTAAAAAACCAAATTACTTATCTTACTTACTACTTCCTTTCACCTTGCCAATAATTTTAAATAACTATGTCTTAAGTTTTAAAAAAAAAAATAATAATGAAAATATCAAAACTATATGTCTTGGAAATATATATGTTGGAGGTACTGCCAAAACTCCTCTGACAATAAAATTAAATCAAATTTTACAAAAATTAAATTTTAAAACAGCCTCAATTAAAAAATTTTACAAAGGTCAAATTGATGAACAAAAGCTACTATCGGCAAAAACGAATTTATATTGTAAAAAAAACAGAGTCGATGCACTCAATGATGCAATAAAGGACAATATTGATATTGCAATATTTGATGACGGATTGCAGGATGATTATTTAAATTATGACCTTAGTTTTGTTTGTTTTAATAATAATTGGATTGGTAATGGATTTTTAATACCAGCAGGACCACTTAGAGAAAAACTAAAAAATATTTCAAAATATGATGCTATTTTTTTAAACGGTAATGAAGAAGACAATGTGTCTATTAAACATTCAATTCAAAAAATTAATAATAATATAAAAATTTTTGAAACATACTATAAACCAACTAATATTGATAAATTTAACATTAATGAAAATTATTTGATTTTTAGTGGAATTGGTAATCCAAATAGTTTTAAAAAAACTTTGCTAAAAAATAAATTTAAAATAATAAAGGAGATAATTTTTCCTGATCACTATAATTACAAAAAAGATGATATTGAGGAAATCAAGATAATTGCTGATCGTTTAAATGCTAAAATTATAACGACACAAAAAGACTTTATTAAAATTTCAAAAGAAAATTCAGATAAAATAAATTTCTTGGAAATTGATATGGCAATTAAAGAACAAAGTGAATTAATATCATTTATAAAATCAAAAATATGAACACAATAAAGTATTTTATTCAATTTTTAATTATTTTTTTTTTCTTTATCATTTATAGAATTTTAGGTTTAAAAATTGCATCAAATTTATCAAGTAAACTTTTAAAAATCTTTGGTCCCTTTTTTAGATCGAGAGAGTTAATGGAAAAAAATATTCTTAAAGCATTTCCAAATATTGGCTCTAATCAAATTGATAAAATAATTAATAACATGTGGGGAAACTATGGACGAATATTATCAGAATACGTTTTTTTAAAAAACTTTAGGAAATCAAAATATCAAGATAATATAGAAATCATTGGTCAAGACATCTTAGAAGATATTAAGAAAAGAAATAAACCAGTAATATTTATATCAGGTCATTTTAATAATTTTGAGCTAATGGCTATGCATATAGAAAAGTCAGGCATTAATTTAGCTACACTTTACAGACCTTTAAATAATAAATTTTTAAATTTTATAATGGAAAAAATTAGAAAAAAATATATTTGTAAAGAACAGATCAAAAAAGGGATTGCTGGAACCAGACAATTACTTTCTTATTTTAAAAAAGATTTCTCTATCGCTTTAATGGTAGATCAAAGAGTCTCACAAGGTCCAAGATTAGATTTTTTTAAACAAGGGGCTCATACAACTACAATACCAGCGCAATTTGTAAAAAAATTTAACTGCAAAATTGTACCAATTTATATTGAAAGAATTAATGGGGTTAATTTTAGATTAACAATTAATGAGCCTATTAGTTACTCAAATGATCAATCAACTGAGGATATAACTTTTGCTTTAAATCGTATTATAGAAAAAATGATTATCAAAAACCCAGACCAATGGATATGGTCTCACAATAGGTGGAAATAAATTTATTTTTTTTCTAATTCTTCTCTTTTTAAAAAAGCTTCTTTATATGAATAGTAAGCCTCTTGTAGTTCAACATTCCAATAATTTAATTCTTCTAGTCTAATGGGTTTTCCTGATATAGCACATAAGACGTGATCTCCATTTTCAATAATTTGAAAATTGTTCGCTAAATATTTTAATTTTGCTAATTTTTTATTCATTTTTAGTTTATATATTAATACATGAAAGTTGGAATAATAGGAAGTGGAGGCCGTGAACATGCAATATGCCATTCTTTAAAAAATTCTAGTAAGATTAAAGAAATATATTGTTTTCCTGGAAACGCAGGCACAGCAAAAATAGCACAAAATATTACTATAAATTTAGATAATTTTGATGAACTTAAAGATTTTATTTTTTTAAAAAAAATAGATTTAATAATAGTAGGTCCTGAAAAACCACTAGTAGATGGAATTGTAGATTTTTTGGAAAAAAATAAAATAAAAGTATTTGGCCCAAACAAAATTGCCGCCCAGCTCGAAGGTTCTAAAATTTTTACAAAAAACCTTTGTAATAAGTACAAAATTCCAACAGCAAAATTTGGTATTTTTTTTAACAAAAAAGATGCAAATACATTTATAGAAAATTCCTCCTATCCCTTAGTTATAAAGGCAGATGGTTTAGCCTCTGGAAAAGGCGTTTATATATGTGAAAAGAAAGACAAAGCACTTGAAGCTATCAATGAAATATTTGAAGGTAAATTTGGAGAAGCTAAAAATTTACTTATCGAAGAGTTTCTTGATGGTGAAGAAATGAGTTATTTTATAATAAGCGACGGAAAAACAATAAAATTTTTTGGAACTGCTCAAGATCATAAAAGAGTACTTGAAGGAGATATTGGAAAAAATACTGGTGGTATGGGTGCTTACTCTCCCTCTAGATTAATAAATGATTTATTAGAAGAAAAAATACTTAATAGAATAATTGAACCTACAATAAAAGGGTTAAAAGAACTTGGTGCAATTTATAAAGGGTTCTTATATGCAGGCCTTATGATTGTTAATGGTGAACCTTATTTGATTGAATATAACGTTAGGATGGGTGATCCAGAATGTCAAACTATTTTGCCAAAACTTAATTCAGATTTATTAGATATAATTATATCTTGTTGTGAAGGCTCTTTAGATAAAACAAAAATAGATTGGCATAATGAAAAAAGTTTAAGTGTAGTATTGTGTTCAAGAGGATATCCAGATGAATTTAAAAAAAATATTCCAATAAAAAATTTAGATCAAATCAAACTCAATGATAATATGTATTGCTACCATGCTGGAACCAAAATAATTAAAGATGAAGTTTGTTCAGTAGGTGGTAGAGTATTAAACTTCGTTTGCCTATCAAAAAGCTTTAAAGAAAGTAGAAATAAAATCCATAATATTTTAAATTTATTAAATTGGGATAATGGTTTTTTTAGAAAAGATATTGGTAACAAAGTAATTAGTGAATGAGAATAATATCTGGGAGTTTTAAGGGTAAAAAAATTATTGACCCGAAGGACAAATCTACTAGGCCACTTAAAGATTTAGCTAAAGAGTCCTTGTTTAATATCTTGTTGCACTCGAATAAACTCAATATAGATTTAAAAGACTCAAATATTCTAGATTTATTTTCTGGAGTTGGCTCATTTGGGTTGGAATGCCTATCTAGAGGAGCATCATTTGTAACCTTTGTCGAAAACTATCAAGAAGTATTACCTATTTTAAAAAAAAATATATTTAATTTTAATTGCTTAGAAAAAACTAAGATTATTGAAAAAGATATACTTGATAATTTATTTTTTGACATTTTTAATCAAAAATTTGACATTATTTTTATGGATCCTCCGTATAAAGAAAAAATTTTATCTAAACTATTAAAAAAAATATTCCAATCAAAAATATTAAACGAAAATGGTATATTAGTTTTACATAGACATAAGAATGAAAAAGAAGAATTTGATGATTTTTTCAAAATTGTAGAAGAAAAAAATTACGGCATTTCAAAACTTATCTTTGGTAAATTTAACTAAATTAAAATTTTTTTTGTCTCTTTTTTAATTAATTCAACTGAAGGTTGATCATAAGGATTCACATTTAATGCTCTTCCCAGCAATATAGTTTCTAAAATAAAAAAACAAAATAAATCACCAAGTGATTTTTCATCTTTGTTTAAAATTTCAAAGCTTCTAAAAGGAATTTGTTTTCTTAAAAAAACATTTTCTGTAGCTATTTTTTGAGAGAATTTTATTTTTTCTAACGTTTTATTTTGTAGATATTTATGAGATTGTATAATTTCTTTGTTATTAATTTTTAAAGTGTTTTTTTCTTTTGCGTAAAAAAAAGTAAAAAAATTATTTTTAGGTCCATCTAAATATAGTTGCATTAGACTATGATTATCTTTAGGCATTGATGAAATTGTTGGTAATATACCTTTTCCTTTTTTACCCAAGCTTTCTGCTAATAGTTGTTGATACCACTTAAATAAATTGTCTGAATAACTATCATAATTTAAAATTATTGAATTTAACTTTTTATTTTTGATGAATGATAATGTGCTGCTCACATTTGTAATTAATAAATTAATAAAGTTTTTATTTTTAATAAGGTTGTTTAATTGTTTAAATTTTTTTTCATTTAATCCCATTAATTCTGCTGGTAGCATACCTACTTCAGACAAAACAGAATATCTTCCACCTATAAAATTATTATGATCTATAATTTCTGCTTTAATCTTTAATGCTAACGACCTTAAATAACTATTCTTTGATTCAGTTATAAAAATGTTTTGACACTTTTTTTTTAATAAAAGATTTGCATTTGTAATTGTTTCAAGAGTGTTGCCTGATTTTGAAACAATTATATTTATATTTTTTTGATCAATTTTCAAATTAGATTCTAGATTGTCATGAAAATTTATTGTTTTTTTGATTTTATGTTTTAAAAAATGATATATTGCTTGTGTTCCTAGCACAGAACCACCCATACCAATAATAGATAAAACATTCTCTTTTTTAAGTTTTTTTATAAGTTTTTTATTATAGCTATATTTATAAGTTGGTCTTAATGAGTTTAGGATCTCATTATCTTCCTTTAAAATTTTATATAAATCGTTTTTGATTTTTTTGCTACTTGACTTTATATTAAAATTTTTAAATTTTATGTCTTTAGATAACATCAATTGCTATTTAATATTTTTGAAATAGATTTTTCTAGATTGTTATTTGTTTTCTTGTTTTCTTTCTTTTTACTTTTTGAGTCTTTTAAAACACTTGAAAAATCTAAATTTGTATCTTGATCATTTTTTTTAATATTTGGTGTTTCCGGTTTAGGTAAATCATTAAAATTAGGTGGCAAAACTAAAGGGTTTTTTTTTTTTACTAAAAATTCATCAGTATTATTTTTTTTTTTACCGCTCAAGGTTTCTTTTACAGAAGCACAACCTGAAATAAAAAAGACACAGAATATAATTGTTGTAAAAATTTTAATTAATTTCATCAGTTTTTTTATAAAAAAATATTTCATCTAAAATAAGGCATATCACACCAATAGTAATAAATATATCAGCTACGTTAAATATAAACCAATGAAAGTCTTTAATATGAAGGTCTATAAAGTCTGGCACTGCTGAATAATAAAATCGATCGAAAAGATTACCTAAAGCGCCCCCCAATATTAGAATTAAGTAATATTTTTTCATTTTATTTGATTTTGTGATCATGATGATCAACACAATACATATTATGCAGATAATAAAACTAACTAAGTGGTATAAATAATTTTGATCAAATGAAAATATACCAAAGGCTACTCCTTTATTCCAGATAAGATAAAAGTTTAAGTACTGATTTATATAAATATCTACCCCTTCTTTTAATTCATCTATATTCAATATGTAAATTTTAAAAATTCTGTCAATGGCAAAAATAGTTGCTATAAAAAATAAATTTAAAAATATTTTTTTTGATTTAATTTTAAACATTTATCTATGATAAACGGGATGTCTTTCGCATCCATTTTCATTAATTTTCCAACATACTGGACATTTACTACCTTTAGCTTTAGTTGTAAGTGCAGATATATCTCCTGTTTTGACTTTCTCAATACTAGCAGTAGATGTAATACATAACTCTGAAAAATCTACGTTCTTGGAAATTTCAAATAGTTTTTCATTTAAGTTTATTTTTAAACTTGCTTCAAGACTAGAGCCAATCACTTTACTTGCCCTTTTAGCTTCAATACTAATATTACAAACATCTCTTATCTTTTTTAAATCTTCCCATTTTTCATTAAGTTTTTTATTCAAAAAAGATTTTGGAAATTCTATAAATTTTTCTAAATGAACACTTTTTTTGTCGCTCTTAACTAATCTAAAAATTTCTTCAGTTGTAAATGATAATATGGGCGCAAACCATTTTAGCAATGAGTTCAATATAATATTTAGTAATATGATACTACTTTTTCTTTTTTTTGAATTTTTATCATCACAATATAAAGCATCTTTTCTAATATCAAAATAAAACGCAGATAAATCTACTGTACAAAAATTAAGAAGCTCCTTGTAAAGATTGTGAAAGTCATATGATTTAAAATAATTTTTATAACTTTCATTCAATTCATACAATTTGTTTAGCATATATTGCTCTAATTCTGGTAAATTGCTTAAATCTAGTTTGTGCATATCTATTTCTAAAAATTCATCATTTAAATTTCCTAATAAATATCTAAACGTATTTCTAATTTTTCTATACGACTCTGCATGTTGTTCTAAAATTGAGTAATCAATTCTTAAATCTTCAGCATAATTAGATGAGGTTACCCATATTCTTAATATATCTGCACCATATTTTTTTAAAATATCCTCTGGAGCCATTACGTTACCGAGAGATTTAGACATTTTAAGACCTTTGCCATCTACAACAAAACCATGTGATAAAATTGATTCATATGGAGCCCTTCCTCTAGTTCCGCATGACTCCAATAATGACGAATGGAACCAACCTCTATGCTGGTCAGATCCCTCTAAATACATTGATGCTGGCCATTGAAGATCTTTTCGTTTTTCCAAAACAAATGCATGTGTACAACCACTATCAAACCAAACCTCAACTATATCAGTTATTTTTTCATAATCCTCTGCATTGTATTTTTTTCCCAAAAATCTTTGCGGATTATCAGTAAACCAACAATCAGAACCCTCTTTTTCATAAATATTTGCAATATTCTCGTTTACATCATCATCAACTAAAATTTCTTTTGTTTTCTTGTGCAGAAATATAGGCAATGGAACTCCCCAAACTCTTTGCCTCGAAACACACCAGTCAGGTCTTGTTTCAATCATTGACTTTATTCTTTCCCTACCTTTATTTGGGTAAAATGTTGTGTCATCAAGTGCTTTCAATGCTTTTTTTCTAAGGCCATGACTTTCCATAGAGATAAACCACTGCGGAGTTGCTCTATGAACTAATGGTGCTTTTGATCTCCATGAATGTGGATATGAATGAGTTAATTCTCCACTAGATAATAATTTTTTTTGTTCTTTTAATTTTTCAATAACAATTGGGTTAGCTTTAAAAATATGTGTTCCTTCAAATAAAAAAATATTTTTAGTATATTTACCATCACCATCAACAGTTTCTAATGCCTTAATCCCATGGTTTAAGCATAAATTAAAATCATCTGGACCGTGGCTAGGCGCACAATGAACAATTCCAGTTCCCTGTTCTGTTGTAACAAATCTTGCCTCAAGCATTGGAATTTCATATTCATAACCAATCTCAAAAAACGGATGATTACAAATTGTACCTCTAAATTCTTTACCTTTAAATTTTTTAAGGTTTTTATAATTTTTAATATCACACTCCTTAAGAAAAGAGTCTAACAAAGCTTCTGCAATTACTATTTTTTTATCTTTAAACTCTCCTTCATCATTTAATTCAATAATCAAATAATCTAATCCTTCATTAAAGGCTAAAGCTTTGTTTGCTGGTATTGTCCATGGCGTAGTAGTCCATATAACAACTTCTGTATCTTCTAGTTCTTTAAGATTTGTTTTTTTTACAGGAAATGCCGCATAAATTGTATCAGACTTATGATCTTTATATTCTACCTCTGCATCTGCTAATGCAGTTTTTTCAACTGTCGACCAAAGAACGGGCTTAAAACCTTTATATAAACTTCCTTCTTTTAAAAACTTACCTAGCTCTCTTACAATTTGTGCTTCTGCATCAAAGCTCATAGTTGCATAGTAGTTATCCCAATCTCCCACTACACCCAGCCTCTTGAATTGTTTTTTGTGAACTTCAATCCACTTTTTTGCAAAATCTCTACATTCTTTTCTAAATTCCTTGATTGGAACTTCATTTTTATTTTTTTTATTTTTTTTATATTGTTCTTCAATTTTCCATTCAATTGGTAATCCATGACAATCCCAGCCCGGAACATAAACTGAATCTTTACCATCCATCTGATGAAACTTTACAATAATATCTTTTAAAATTTTATTGAGAGCTGTTCCCATATGAATATTTCCATTTGCATATGGAGGACCATCATGAAGAATAAATTTTTCTTTACCTTTTCTAGAAGCTCTTAATTCTTTATAAAGATCAATTTTGTTCCAGTAATCAAGAATTTCTGGTTCTTTATTCTGTAAATTGGCCTTCATAGAAAAAGCTGTTTTAGGTAAATTTATATTTTCTTTGCTCATTTTAACCTTTTTTTGCAACTTTTAGATCACTTTGAATTTGTAGTCTAAGTTGATTAACATTTTTAAATTTTTTTTCTTTTCTAATAAAGTTTGTAAATTCAACTGATAGATACTTATTATAAAGATTTCCAGAAAAATTAAAAATATGGACCTCCAATAAGATTTTTTTTTGGTTAAAAGTTGGTCTATATCCCAAATTAGCAATCCCATGTAGAGATTTGCTTGATTTTTTTCTTTTTATTTTGACAGCATATACACCAGGCATTGCAACGACGTAATCTTTAATATCAATATTGCATGTTGGAAAACCAATTTTTTTTCCCTGTTGTCTTCCCTTTTGAACAACACCATCAATCGTCCAATTTCGATTTAACAATCTATTGGCCATTTTTAAATTACCTTTTTCCAAAAGAGTTCTAATAAGAGTAGACGATATTATTTTATCATTTAAGACGTGTGGATTTGGCTTTACTATTTTATAATTATAGTTTGTTTCATTTCTTATTAATTTTTTAACATCTCCTTCCCTATTATTTCCAAACTTAAAATTATTACTTACAAATATATATTTTGCCCTAAGTTTTTTAAATAAAAATTCTCTGATAAAAAAATCAGACTTAATTTTAGAAAATTTTTTATCAAATTTTTTTGTAACTATAAAGTCAACACCATTGCTTTCTAATATAGCATTTTTTTGGTGAATATCACAAATTTTAAAATTTTTTATATTTTTATTAAAATACATTTTGGGCATAGGATCAAAAGTAACAACGCCAATTTTTAATTTAAATTTTTTTTTATAAATATTAGCTTGATTGAAAAGTTTTTGATGACCTAAATGAACCCCGTCAAAATTTCCGATTAATATAATTGACTCTTTATGCTTTTTTAAAATATTGAAATTTTTATACAACTTCATTTTTACCATTTAAGCTCAGTTTGAATAAAATTAACAATTGCTTCATATTTTTTAGATACTATCTCAACACCCTCATTCTCAATTTCATTTTTATGCACACCATTTGATATAAGCAATGAGTCAAAGTTTAAAAGGTTGGCTCCTTTTATATCGGTATTTAAATTATCCCCAATTGACAAAACCTTTTTATTCTTATTGTCAATTGATTGATTATAAACTTCAGGAAATGGCTTTCCAAAGTACACGACTTTACCTCCCATTTTTTCAAAAACTAATGCTACTGATCCAGCACACAATTCTCTTTTGTTGCCTCTATCAACAATTAAGTCAGGGTTAGTACATATCATTTTTTTTTTTATTTGATCTTTGAGCAAGTCTTTATAATAATTTAAATCCTCATGCCCATCAAACAAACCTGTGCATAACAAATATGTACTATTTAAAAGTTTTTCTTCTTTATTCTTTTCAAAATCTAAAAATAAATCAAAATCTCGAGGTGGTCCAATGTGATAAAATTTTTCAATTGAATAGTTTTTATTCAAATAACTTAAGGCTGCCTCTCCAGAAGAATATACTTTTTCTCTGATTTTAATGTCCATACCCATTTTTTCCAAAAATGATTTTACCGTTCTACTTGGTCTCGGCGCATTAGTTAAAAGAACATAATCTTTTTTAACCTTGCTTATCTGCTCTAGAGTTTTAATTGCATTTTTGTGAAGAGTTATTCCATTATGAACCACTCCCCATAAATCAATATAAAAAATGTCATAATTATTTACAATTGATCTTAGTCCCTCTTTATCTATGTTCTTAGTCATAAATGGAGGTATAGCTCAAAAAAACAACAATTTCTCGGGTTTTTTACACATATATATTTTTTTACTAACCTTGAAAAAGTTTACCTAATAGCTATATGAGTCGCATATTAATAGGAGAATTTATGAAATTTAAACCGTTACACGATAGAGTTTTAATAGAAGTTTTAGATGGCAGCGAAAAAACAGCTGGCGGAATAATAATCCCTGATACAGCACAAGAGAAACCTCAAGAAGGTAAAGTTGTTGCAGTTGGCGGAGGAGCAAAAACAGAAGAGGGTAAATTAATTCCAATGGATGTAAAAGTTGGAGACAAAGTCCTTTTTGGAAAATGGTCCGGAACAGAAGTTAAAATTGATGGCAAAGAATACAGCATAATGAAAGAGTCTGACATTATGGGTATTTCAAGTAAATAAATTTAAATTAAAGGAGAAAATATAATGGCAAAAGTTGTAAAATTCGACTCTGAAGCAAGAGCGGCGATGATGAGAGGTGTAAATATTTTAGCTGATACAGTTAAAGTTACTCTTGGACCAAAAGGAAGAAATGTTGTTATTGATAAATCTTATGGTGCACCAAGAATTACTAAAGATGGTGTTTCAGTTGCTAAAGAAATCGATCTAGAAGATAAATTTGAAAACATGGGTGCTCAAATGGTTAAGGAAGTTGCTAGCAAAACAAATGAAGAGGCTGGTGACGGAACAACCACAGCAACTATTTTAGCACAAGCAATTGTTAAAGAAGGTGTTAAATATGTCACTGCAGGAATGAATCCTATGGATGTTAAAAGAGGAATAGATGCTGCTGTTGAAAATGTTAAAGCTAGCTTAATTGCTTCTGCAAAAAAAGTTAAAGATAGTGATGAGATTGCTCAAGTCGGAACAATTTCAGCAAATGGTGATAAGGAAATTGGTAACATGATTGCAAAAGCAATGCAAAAAGTTGGTAATGAAGGTGTTATTACTGTTGAAGAGGCAAAAGGGATTGAAACTGAACTAGATGTTGTTGAGGGTATGCAGTTTGATAGAGGATACCTATCACCATACTTTATCACAAATGCTGATAAGATGACTACTGAACTAGAAAATCCTTTTATTCTATTACATGAAAAAAAATTAACTAACTTACAGCCAATGGTACCACTTTTAGAAGCAGTTGTACAAGCTGGGAGACCCTTAATGATTATTTCTGAGGATGTTGAAGGTGAAGCACTTGCTACTCTTGTAGTAAATAAACTAAGAGGTGGTTTAAAAGTTGTTGCTGTTAAAGCTCCAGGCTTTGGTGATAGAAGAAAATCTATGCTTGAAGACATTGCTATCTTGACTGGTGGTCAAGTTATTTCAGAGGACTTAGGTGTTAAGCTTGAAAATGTTAAACTTACTGATCTAGGTTCTTGTAAAAGAGTAAAAGTAGATAAGGACAACAGTACCATTATAAGTGGAACTGGCAAAAAATCTGACATTGAAGCAAGATGTTCACAAATTAAACAACAAGTTAGTGAAACAACTTCTGATTATGATAGAGAAAAGCTTCAAGAAAGACTAGCAAAACTTGCTGGTGGAGTTGCTGTAATTAAAGTTGGTGGTGCAACTGAAGTAGAAGTTAAAGAAAGAAAAGACAGAGTAGAAGATGCTCTTAATGCAACTAGAGCTGCTGTTGAAGAAGGAATAGTAGTTGGTGGTGGTTGTGCTCTTTTATATGCGTCACAAGATCTTGCAAAACTTAAAGTTAAAGGTGATGATCAAAAAGCTGGCGTGGACTTAGTAGCTAAAGCTCTACAATCTCCTATAAGACAAATCACTTTAAACGCGGGAGTTGATGGATCTGTAGTAGTTGGAAAATTACTTGAACAAAGCAAAAAAAGCCAAGGTTACGATGCTCAAAATGAAGAATATGTTGATATGTTTGCGAAAGGTATCATAGATCCCGTAAAAGTTGTCAGAACAGCTTTACAGGATGCAGCTTCAATTTCTGGATTACTTGTAACTACAGAGGCCATGATTGCTGATAAACCCGATGATAAAGATGCCGGTGGTGCACCAGGTGGAATGCCAGGTGGCATGGGTGGCATGGGTGGCATGGGTGGCATGGGTGGCATGGGAATGTAATCCCGTCTATTTAGACCTAAAAATTATAAAAACCCCCGTTGTTAAACACTTCGGGGGTTTTTTTTAATAAAATGATATAAAGTTTAAATATGTCAAAAAGATATAGTGGTAAATCATTTAAAGACTCTAGTGTTAGCAAAAAACCTAAGTTAAGTCTGAAAGAAAAAAGAAAACTTAAAAAAGAAAAAACTAAGAAATCCTAGATTTTATTTCTTTTTTGGCTATGTTTTTTAAAGGTAAAATTTTTAGGCCTACTATTTCGACTTTTGAATTTTTTTTTACCCTTAAAACTAGATTTTTTATTATTGAAATCTACAGATGAGTTTTCTGATGGTTTTTTTCCAAAGTATTTGGGATTATTTGTAAAACCAGATGGTTTTGATTTGTTGCCAAAACTAGATTTTCTAGAGTCATCTTTTTTAAAGAATTTTTTCTTATCCCCAAAACTAGATTTTCTAGAGTCATCTTTTTTAAAGAATTTTTTCTTATCCC
>CALSWN010000049.1 GCA_943841085.1 uncultured Candidatus Pelagibacter sp.
AAAAACATCAACAACAGTTACATCTTTACCTTTATATCTTCCTGGAAGTATTGATCCACCATAAATAAAAACACTTGGAACATTTAATCGAACCATTGACATCATTAAACCTGGTAAAGATTTGTCACAACCTGCAATACCTACTAAAGCATCATAACAATGACCTCTAACTGTAAGTTCTGCTGAGTCAGCAATTACTTCACGTGAGATTAATGATGATTTCATTCCTTCATGACCCATAGCAATACCGTCAGTAACAGTAATTGTACAAAATTCTCTTGGAGTTCCACCATTAGCTCTTACACCTTTTTTAACCGACTGTGCTTGTCTCATTAAAGCAATATTGCAAGGAGCTGCCTCATTCCATGTGGAAACAACACCAACAAAAGGTTTGGAGACATCTTTTTCAGTTTCACCCATTGCATAATAAAAAGATCTATGCGGAGCTCTATCTGCTCCTAATGACGTGTGTCTGCTTGGTAGTTTTTTTTTGTTAAATTTTTTCATTATATACCTTTTACTGTTACTAATATTCTTTCAATATCTTTTTTTAATTTATTATAATTATTTTTTTCTTGTTGAACAATGTCTTTTGGAGCACGATCAACAAAACCTTTGTTATTCAGTCTTTGTGATATTTTATTCATTTCATCTTGGTATTTATTTTGTCTATTGGTTAGATTTTCTTTAATCAACTCTAAATCTATATCTTTATCAAAATAAATTTTAAACATATCACCAGATACCATCATGGTTGCTGCAGGTTTATCGATGTTATCTTGATGAATATTGCTTATTCTTCCGAGTTTTTTTAATATTATTTCATTATCCATAATAAAAGATTTTTTACTTTTACTTATATTATTAATAGACATTTCAATAAAAGAACCAGGTCCCACATTAAGTTCATTTTTAAAGGATCTAAGTTCAGAAATTATACCTATAATTTTCTCAACTTGTTTCGTGCTATTATCTTTCTTGGCACTACCCCTTGGCCAATTTGTTAACATAAGAAATTTTTTACCAGATTTATCAAATTTGTTTTTAAGCCATATTTCTTCTGTTACAAAAGGTATAAAAGGATGAAGTAAAATTAAAATTTGTTTAAATATATAGCTAGAAACCTTTTTAACTTCAGCTTTAGATTTTTCATTATCTGAAAAAAGAATTGTTTTAGACAGTTCTAAGTACCAATCACAATAAGAATGCCAAGCAAATTGATAGGCATTCTTGGCTGCTTCATCAAACCTATAATCTTTAAGATTTTTTTCAATTTTTTTATTTGCTTCTAATAGTTCTGAATAAATCCACTTGTTAATATTAATAGTTAATTTTGGAATTTTATCTATTTTATCAAAATCACATTCATGGGTTATTAAAAAATTATTTGCGTTCCATAATTTATTCAAAAAATTTCTATATCCTTTTACTCTATCCTCAGACAACTTTACATCAGTTCCTGGTGAAGCCATTGAAAGCAAAGTAAATCTTAAAGCATCAGCACTATATTTTTTTATCAAATCTAAAGGGTCAATTACATTTCCTTTTGATTTAGACATTTTTTGACCCTTCTCATCACGAACAAGAGCATGAACATAAATATCTTTAAATGGTTCTTTTTTTAAGAATTCAGTCCCAAACATAATCATTCTAGCTACCCAGAAAAAAATAATATCAAACCCTGTTACAAGAACAGAAGTGGGATAAAATTTTTTAACAAATTTTTTATTGTCAGGCCAACCTAAAGTAGCGAAAGGCCATAAACCAGATGAAAACCAAGTATCTAACACATCGGGATCTCTAATTAATTTTACTTCTTTTTTGTAATATTTTTTTGCTTGAGTCTTCGCCTCATCCTCATTAATTCCTACAAAGATTTTTTTATCTGGTCCATACCAAGCTGGTATTTGATGGCCCCACCAAAGTTGCCTTGAGATACACCAGGGTTCAATATTATTCATCCATTGAAAATATGTTTTTGACCAATTTTTAGGAAAGAAATTTGTTTTTTTTAAGGTTACAACTTTTTTAGCTTTAACAGATAATTTTTTTGCGTCAGCAAACCACTGTTCAGTCAAAAAAGGTTCGATAATAGAGTTAGATCTATCACCGTAAGGAACTTTATTCTTAATATTTTCTTCTTTAACAAAAAACTCTTTATCTTTAAGCTCTTTTAAAATCATTTTTCTAGCTTCAAAACGATCTAGACCGACGTATTCTTTTGGAGCATTATTGTTAATTTTTCCTGCTTCAGTAAAAATATTTATGATTTCTAAGTTATTTCTTTGCCCGACCTCATAATCATTAAAATCATGTGCTGGTGTAATCTTTAATGCGCCTGTGCCCTGTTCAGGGTCAGCATAATCATCTTCAATGATATTAATTTTTCTTCCAACAATTGGGATGGTGACTATTTTTCCAACTAATTTTTTAAAACGCTTATCTTTTGGATTTACAGCTATGGCTGTGTCTCCAAGCATAGTTTCCGGTCTAGTAGTTGCAATAGTTATAAAATCAACAGTGCCATCTATTGGGTAATTAATATAATATATTTTAGAATTAACTTCTCTTTGATCTACTTCTAAATCAGAGATAGCAGTTTTAAGCACTGTATCCCAATTTACTAATTTTTCAGCTTTATAAATTAATTTTTTTTTATGTAATTCTACAAAAACTTTAATTACAGATTTAGAAAGGTTTTTATCCATAGTAAAAGCATTTCTGGACCAATCACATGAACAACCTAATTTTTTAAGTTGATTAATTATTATGTCGCCATATTGTTTTTTCCATTCCCAAACTTTTTCAATAAATTTTTCTCTGCCTAATTCATTTTTGTCTATTTTCTCAGCTTTCAATTTTTTTTCGACTAAAGCTTGAGTTGCTATTCCAGCGTGATCAGTTCCTGGTTGCCATAGAGTTTCAAAATTATTCATTCTATGGTAACGAACCAATAAATCTTGAATTGAATTATTCAATGCGTGACCCATATGTAAACTTCCTGTTACATTTGGTGGTGGTATAACAATCGAAAATTTCTTTTTGTTAGTTGTAGGTTTGAATAGATTGTTTTTTTCCCAATAAGAGTAAATCTTATCCTCTATTTCAGAATGTGTATATTTATCGTTACTCATTGGTAATTAATAGTTTATAATTTATTAATATGAATTAACAATAATGAATTTGAGTCGTTATTTGGTAGACTAATTATTAATATTTTATATATAAAAGGTTCTCTAATTGCTTTAATGTGAGATGTGATGGCATCGTGGCGGAATGGTTACGCAGAGGATTGCAAATCCTTGTATCCCAGTTCGATTCTGGGCGATGCCTCCAAAAAAAAATCTTGTTTTAGTTTGAAAAAAACGTAAGTTGTGTTTTTTAATATTCCTCGGTAGCTCAGTTGGTAGAGCAGTTGACTGTTAATCAATTGGTCGCAGGTTCGAGTCCTGCCCGAGGAGCCAAAAATTTGATAGAATAGATTTTTAACAATCTAATATTATAATTTTGATTAACTAACTTTTGTAATTCCTGGATTAGATAATTGTAAAGATTTAGTAAATTTAATTTTTTGATCGTTACTAAGTTCTTTATATAATTTAGTTAAAAAATTATAATTTACATTCATATGACCTTCTTGAGATTTTTCTAGATTTGTTAAATATTCAGAAAAATCTTCAAAAAAATAATTGACTGGAACTTTTAAATAATTTGCTAATTGTAAAAGTCTGATAGAGCTAACTCCATTTGTTCCTTTTTCATATTTTTGGATTTGTTGAAATGTTACGTTAATTGCCCTAGCAACTTTAGTCTGTGTTAAACCTAACGCTAATCTTCTAAGTTTTAGTTTATTGCCTAAGTGTTTATTAAAATTATCTTCCATTAAGACCCCTCAAAATGTTTTTATATTTAAGTACATTCAACAGATTTTTTCTGCTTACCGCAATAGTAAAATTTATAATTTTGATAAAATAAACCTGTAATTTTATATTACTGTCAAGAAGTTATAATATAAAAAAAGCAAAAATATCTATTGATTGCTTTGAATAATTTGATCTCTAAAGTATCTGACTTAAAAAAAGTTTGGTTCTATCACTTTTAGGATTAGCAAAAAATTCTTTAGTCTCGGCTTTTTCAACAATCATTCCTTGATCCATGAATATCATACAATCTGCAACCTCTTTGGCAAAACCCATCTCATGTGTAACAACAATCATAGTCATTCCTTGTTTTGCTAAATCAACCATTACATCAAGTACTTCTTTAATCATTTCGGGGTCAAGCGCGGAAGTTGGTTCGTCAAATAACATTATTTTTGGTTCCATGCAAAGTGCCCTTGCTATTGCAACTCTTTGTTGTTGACCACCTGATAGTTGACCTGGAAATTTTTGTGCTTGATCTAAAATTTGAACTCTTTCTAAATGTTTAAGGGCTAATACCTCAGCTTCTTTTTTTGACAATTTTTTTACCCAAATTGGTGCTAACGTACAATTATCTAATATTGACAAATGAGGAAATAAATTGAATTGTTGGAATACCATTCCAACTTCAGCTCTGACTTGTTCTATATTTTTGGTATCATCAGAAATTTCAGTATCATCTACAATAATATTACCCTCTTGGTGCTCTTCTAATCTGTTGATGCATCTAATTAATGTGGATTTACCAGAACCAGAAGGTCCACAAACAACTATTTTTTCTTTAGGTTTTACTTCTAAATTAATTTCTTTTAAAACTTGGAAATCACCAAACCATTTATTAACATTTTGAATTTTTATTATTGAATCTGACATTTATCTATCCGTTTTATATTTTAATTCTAAACTCTGACTATATTTACTCATAGAATAACAAATAATCCAGAATATAATTCCAGCAAATACATAGCCTTCCATTGAAAAACCTAACCATTTAGGATTTGTTTTCGCTAAATTTAACATTCCTACTAATTCTAGTAACCCAACAACAAATATTAAAGGTGTATCCTTAACTAAAGCTAAAAATGTATTGGCTATCCCAGGTATTACTAGTTTTAAAGCTTGTGGAAGTATAATTAGTAAATGCAATCTCCAATAACCCATCCCTAGAGATTTTGCTGCATCGTATTGACCTCTTGGAAGAGCTTGTAAACCACCTCTGATAACTTCTGCTGTATAAGCTGCCTCAAATAATGTAATCGCAACAATAACTCTAATTAATTTATCAACATATGTTCCATCAGGTAAAAACATTGGAAACATAACGGCAGACATAAATAATACCGTAATTAATGGTACACCTCTCCAAAACTCAATAAATGAAAGTGATGAATATTTAACAACACCTAAATCAGACCTTCTTCCCAGTGCAAGCATCATTCCTATTGGAAAACAGAAGATTAATGAAAAAAATGAAACAATGAAAGTTAAAGATAATCCTCCCCAAGCACCAGTTTCAACCCACTCTAAGCCAAATTCTCCTCCCGAAATTAAATAATAAATTAAAAGAAATGAAATGATAGGTAAAATAATAACGTAATAGAAAGTTAGATATTTTCTATATTTTAGCGGAAAAAAATAACCTGCTCCCATTAATCCCAAAACAATGATGAATGTTGCATTGACTCTCCATTGCTCTGCATTAGGATACATTCCATACATAAATCTATTAAACCAAGTTTTAATATAAACCCAACAAGCACCACTACCTGTGCAGGCTTCCTTGCTATCTCCAATAAATGTTGCATCCAAAATAAACCAGTTAAGTAATGGTGTAAAACTGAAAATAATTAATATAATTATACTTACACTCAAAGCAGCATTAAAATTATTAGTATTTATATTTTTATTGAGTTCATCTAATATTTTAAATCCAGAAAACTCTATCCTAATAAAATAAAGACCTATCATACAAAAAATTAATGGGGAAAAAAAACTTATAAAACCTGGTAAAAATCCAGTAATATTTGACTCATAAAAATTATTTAGACAAAAATCAAATATCCCTAATGTAAAAAATAATATACCTAAAAATAAAAATAAATTTATATTTTTTTTATTTGGTTTTAAAAAATTTATATTACTCATTTTATTTTTCCTGTATCGCTATTTTTTTGTTATACCAGTTCATAAATAATGAAATAGTTAAACTAATTGTTAAATATGTAGCCATTGTAATACCAACAATTTCAATAGCCCTTCCAGTTTGCATCATTGCTGTTCCAGCAAATACTAAAACTAAATCAGGGTAAGCAATAGCT
>CALSWN010000050.1 GCA_943841085.1 uncultured Candidatus Pelagibacter sp.
CCGAGTTTTTTGCTCTCGAGGGTGTAACACAGCTAATAAAGACTATTGAGAGAATAAAAACTAATCTAAACCCAGAATTAAAAATACGAGGTATTCTTTTAACAATGTATGATAAACGAAACAAATTATCTTCTCAAGTCGAAAAAGAAGCTAGAGATTTTTTTAATGAGAAAGTTTATGCAACAGTTATTCCGAGGAATGTTAGATTATCAGAAGCGCCATCACATGGGATGCCGGTATTAATTTATGATAAAAATTGTCCTGGAAGTAAATCATACTTTAATTTTACTGATGAATTTATAAATCAAGAAAATCTTGAGAGCACGGCAGCATAATGGACTCCAACAAAATTAAAAAAGGACTAGGCAGAGGACTATCCTCATTAATTGGTGATACAAAATCAGAAACTAATATAAATAAATTATTAATAGGAGACTTGGTTAGCAATAAATTTCAGCCACGTAAAAGATTTGATGAAGAAAATTTACAAGAACTATCTAATTCAATAAAAGAAAGAGGTGTTATTCAACCAATTATCGTAAGAAAATCTAAAGATAAAAACTCAAAGTATGAAATAATTGCAGGTGAAAGAAGATGGTTAGCGGCACAAAAAGCTGGGTTACACGAAGTGCCTGTTGTCATCACTGATGTAGATGATCTAAAATCATTAGAATTTGCAATTATTGAAAATGTACAAAGAAATGATCTAAATGCTATTGAGGAAGCTCATGGTTACCAACGTCTAATTAAAGAATTTGGATATGATCAAGAAAAAGTTGCAAAATTTATTGGAAAAAGTCGAAGTCATATAGCCAATTTTTTAAGATTACTTTTGTTGCCAGAAGATGTTTTAAAATTAATTGAGGAAAAAAAGCTATCCGTTGGACATGCAAAAATTCTAATAGGTCTTGATAATATTCAATTCATAGTAAACAAAATAATAGAAAAAAATCTTTCTGTAAGACAAGCAGAAAATTTTGTAAAAATTTTTAGAATAAAAAAAAATCAAACTAAGTCACAAAAAAATTCAAATATACGCGCTTTAGAATCTTCGATACGAGAAAAAATAGGACTTAATGTTTATATAAAAAATAAAAAAAATAATAATGGGTCTATAATTTTAGAATACAATGATCTTGATCAATTAAATAAGATTATCGAAATTATAAAAGCTAACTATTAATTTTTTGCGACTTTTCAATAATAAAGTTTGAAAGAATATTGAGTGAGTTGTTCGAATATTTTTTTATCAAAAGTTCAATTTCACTTATTTCGTATATCAATTTTTCAGCATTTTCATAAGACCAATTTTGCATTTGTTGTTTTACAACTTCCTTATCTTTCCAAAAAATTGGAGGTTTAAAGTTAGAAATTGTTGCATCTATATTCTTTTTATTCTTTAATTCTCTACAAAGGTTAATTAGTCTTTTTGATTTTATTAAAAAACTTCTTATAATAAGTATACAATCCTCTACTGAATAATTATTTTCGTTAAGTATTTTTACTGTTTTATTTTTATTTTTTGATAAACAAGTATCAACTAATTCTGAAACATTGTAGTTTTCTGCTAAATTAGTTAGCTTTAAAATCTCTTCAGAACTAACTTTAGATTTATTTTTTAAGAAATTTTCTATTTTTTCAAGTTCATTATTTAAGTTTTGTCTATCACCTCTTGATCGCGTTGTTATTAAATTTACCACTTCTCTAGAAATCGAAATTTTTTTTTCTCTAAAAAAATTGCTAACAATAGTTGCTAGTGTTTGGTTATTGTCCTCATAAAAAGGGACACAAACCGTTTTTTTATTTTTTTCAAACAAAGCTCTTAGTTTAGATTTTTTTTCTAAAATACCGGAATTAACTATTATAACTAAATCATTGATTTGTTTGTCAATTATCTCCTCAAGTACATCTTTAATTTTATCTGTCGCTCTATTAATTATTATTAGTTTTTCTTCTTCGAAAAAAGATTTTGACAAAATATTGTTAAAAAATATTTCTTTATTTGAGAGAATTTCGGCCTCTTCATAAAGATAAGTGCATTCTAAATATTTTTTTTTAAACTTCTCTTGAATGATTTGGTTTTTGTAACCTTGATTTTCTCCATAAAATAAAAAAAATTTATTTCTATTATCAATTTTATTAAGTTCAAAACTTTTAATAATCATCTATAACGTGTGTAATCTTATATTTATTTCTTGTAAAATTTTATCAATTAAATTTTCTTGAATTATCTTTTCATATTTTTTAAGTTCAAATTTATTTTTTTGATTATCATATATAAAATCTTTATCTAATTTTATATTACCGATAAGAATATTTGAATCATTATTCCGGACGTCAAAGTTAGCGCTAACAATCATCCTATAAGCTGACACTTGTCCTTTATTGTCCTTTGAGGATATAATTTTTTTCATATTTGCTGAGACTTTTAAAGAATATCCTTTTTTCGTATTATCTTTTTTTATATTTCCAAGTCTTTTAGATATTCTTTTTGTTACATCATTTTTATCTACGCTTTCAATATCCGCTATGTAATAAGATATATTTTTGGAAGAAAATAATGGTTCAAAGCCCGAACACCCAAACAGTAAAAAAAAGCAAAAATAGAAAATTATTTTTTTCATTTTAGTATTAAATTAACCAATCTATCTTTAACATAAATTGTTTTTATAATCTTCATATCTTTAAAGAATTTTTTATATTGACCATCAGATTTAATTAGAGTTAATAATTGATCTTCATCAGTGTTAGCATCGCAAGTGATTAAGCCTCTTTTTTTTCCGTTTAATTGAACAACGATTTGAAGTTTTTTCTTTTCTAAAAACTTTTTATCAATATTTGGCCAATTAGTTTCATCTTTATTTTGAATTTGATTTATGCATTCAGATGCTATGTGTGGAATAACTGGACTCATAATTGTTAATATTTTAAGATAATTTTCACTTAATATTGATTTTTTGATTTTATTTATCTTAAGTTTTGACAAAAAATTGTAGGTTTCGTGAAAATTTGCAATTATTACATTGTAATGAAAATTATTTAAATTTTTTGTTATTTTATCAATAATTTCATTCGTAAATTTTTGAAACTCCATTTCAACCGTATTCTCCATTTTATTTTCATTTGTAGAAAAAATTTCATTTTTTATGCTTTGGTGTATTAACCAAAATTTTTGAATAAATTTATAAGCAGCAAGCATGCCCTGATCAGACCACTGAACATCTTTTTCTGGAGGACTGTCTGAAAGAATAAATAATCTAACAGCATCAGCTCCATAATTTGTTATCATTTCTTCTGGATCAATTGTGTTTTTTTTTGATTTTGACATGGATTCAGAAGTGCCAACTTTAACTCTCTTTTTAGGGTTTCCTTTTACAAAATAATCTTTGCCATTAGAACTTTCTACCTCTTTAGGATTAAGCCAAGCACCATCTTCATTTTTGTAGGTTTCATGACAAACCATACCCTGAGTGAATAAACCCAAAAAAGGTTCTGTGATGTTAAATTCATTATTTTTGTTTTCTAATGCTCTTGTAAAGAATCTAGAATAAAGTAAATGAAGTATTGCATGTTCAACACCACCTATGTATTGATCTACTGGCATCCAATAGTCAACTTCATCTTTGCTAAAACCATATTTATCGTTTTTTGGAGAACAAAACCTTAAGAAATACCAAGATGAATCAACAAAAGTATCGAGAGTGTCTGTCTCCATTACACAATCTTCACCATTAATTTTAATATTTTTCCACTCTTTTGCATGCTCAAGAGGATTTCCAGTTGTATTTAAATTAATTTTATCAGGTAGCTTTATTGGTAAACTTTCTAGAGGTATTTTTAAAGCCTCGTTTTGTTTGTTATACGCAATAGGAATCGGGCAGCCCCAGTAACGTTGTCTAGAAATACCCCAATCTTTTAATCTAAAGTTAATTTTTTTTTTTCCAATATTTTTGTTTTCTAAGATTTTTATAGTTTCAGAAATAGACTCATTTGGAGCTTTTAGATCGTTTAAAAAATCTGAATTAAAGATTAACCCAGGGCCGGTGTAAGCAAGTTTTGTAATTTTAAAAGTATTATCTTCGTTTTCTGGTTTGACTACAGGTAGAATTTCCAAGTTGTACTTATTTGCAAAATCTAAATCTCTTTGATCATGTGCAGGACAACCAAATATCGCACCAAATCCATAATCCATTAATACAAAATTTGCGAAATAAACAGGTACTTTTTTATTATTAAGAGGATTTATTGCAAGTAAGTTGGTTTTGAAACCTATTTTTTCAGCCTGAGCAATGGACTCTTCTGTTGTTCCTGTTTTAGAACAATCATCCTTAAATTTTAAAAATTCTTTATTTTCATTATAAAAAGTTGAGATTGGGTGATCTGGAGAAACAGCTAGGAACGAAAAACCAAACAAAGTGTCAGGTCTAGTAGTATAACATTTTATTTCATTAACAGGTAAATCACCTTCAATTTTAAAATTGATTTCACATCCAAAAGATCTTCCAATCCAATTTTTTTGCATCGTTTTAACTTTGTTCGGCCATTGATCTAATTTATCAAGACCATCAAGTAATTCTTGAGAGAATTTGGTGATATTAAAAAACCATTGATTAAGTTTTTTCCGTTCTACTATGGCTCCAGAGCGCCATCCTTTTCCCTCAATTACCTGCTCGTTTGCAAGAACTGTTTGGTCGATTGGGTCCCAATTTACATAGCTTTCTTTTCTGTAAACTAAACCTTTGTCAAATAATTCTAAAAAAAATATTTGTTGATATTTATAATAATCAGGAGAACAAGTTGAAATTTCTCTTTCCCAATCAATAGAAAGGCCTAGCTTTTTCAGCTGAAATTTCATTCTTTCGATATTTGTTTGAGTCCAAATTTTGGGATCTAGGTTATTTTGTTTTGCAGCATTTTCAGCAGGTAAACCAAAGGAGTCCCAACCCATCGGGTGTAAAACATTAAATCCTTGAAGTTTTTTGTATCTAGAAAGAACGTCACCGATTGTGTAGTTTCTCACATGTCCCATGTGAATATTTCCTGATGGATAAGGAAACATTTCAAGACAATAAAATTTTTTTTTATTTTTATCTAGCTTGGCTCGAAATAATTTTTTTTCGTTCCAATTATTTTGCCATTTTTGTTCAAAATCTTTAAAGTTGTATCTTTCCACTTTTAATTATTAATAATTAATTTTTAATTATTGGAACCGGTCTCGTCTTTTTCCATAAACTTTTTCTTAGGTCGGTTTTCAAAAGCTCTTTTATCGTCTTGAGTTTTATAGATAGCAGCTTTTTTTAAAATCTTATTTCGTATATCATTGCTTATATCGTTTTTAATTTCCTTAGTAGAACATACGTTATTAACACAAGTTCGCTTGTATAAATTAACAATCATGCCATCAGCTCTGATTTCGTTACTTAAGAATCTAATAGTAATTTTTATTGCTTCATTCGGATTATCTTCAGAATACCAATCAGTTATTAATACACCTCCAGAATAGTCTGCATTAGCTAGGGAAATAAAGTCTAAAGTATCTAAGGCAGCTTTCCACAAGGGATTTGAGGATGCAAATAAAAATTTACCATCACCTTTATTATTGTTAAAAAATTGTATTCCTTTACCATCAATAACATTTTGTTGAGCTCTTTTTCGAGCATTGGGTTCTATAGGCTTTTTAGAAAAATCTGGCTTAGGTATCCTTCCACAACTCGCTAAAAGTGTAGATATGCATAAAAAAACTAAAAAATACTTAATATAATTATTATTAATCATGAATTTGCTATTGTTTAGCCTAATAATACCTAATAAAAAAGGGTAATCGTTATGTGTGATAAATATATCACTAATTTATAAAAAAATGAGTTTTATAGTCAAAAATCGTGAAAATAAAGGGTTATGTGATAATTGTTCAGCATTCATATGAATAACTTAACAAAAGGAATAAACATGAATAACGTTAAAAAAATCGGATTTTCAGCACTTGCTGGATCTCTAGCTATGGTGTCAGCAAACGCTATAGAATATAATATGTCAGGTGGAATGCTTGCTACATTCACAACACAAGATCATCCAACGGGTGCAGAAACTGTAAACGGTAAGGGATTAGGTGTTGCGACTGACTTAACTTTCACTGCAGCTGGTGAGTTAGACAACGGTCATACTGTAAATTACATGATGGCAGTTGACACTGATGGTGCTCTATCAAATACGTCATCTCAATTGACTTATGGTATGGGTTCTATGGGTACGCTTCAGTTAAACAACAAAGGTGGATCAAAAGCTAATGGAATTGATGATATCACTCCAAATGCTTACAATGAAACTTGGGATGGTTTAACTTCTGCGGCAGCTAACAACAACCCTTCATTCTTTGGTTCTTCTACAGCTTCTGGATCAATTGATTACAGAATCCCTGCACAAGAGCTAATGGGTCTTACAATCAATGGTTCATTGACTTACGATCCAAATGCTGGTGGTGCTGGTGCTTCTAAAGGTGGTGTTGGTGTAGGTTCTCAATCAGGAACAGCAGTAACTTTACAAATAGCTCACGCAAGTGGACTTGAAATTGGTGCTGGTCAAGAAAAAGTTGATACACAAGCTACAACTAAAGCTCATGACTTAGAAAGATATACAGGTTATGTTAAGTTTGCAGCGGGTGGCCTAACAATTGCTCATCAAGAAGCAGTTGAAGATGGTGCAGCTTCAGGTACAGACAGCAATCCAGACAAAGAAGCTACTATGACTGGTGTTGCTTACACAGCAGGAGACTTTACAGTTTCTTACGGTGAGTCAGAAGTTGAAGTAGCAGCTATCGGTGTTACGGCAGCTTTATCTACTATTGAATTAACTTCAATACAAGCAGCTTACACAATGGGTGCTATGACTGTATCAGCAGCTATGTCAGAAACGTCAAATGACGCTGGTGTTGCCGCTCAAGAATACAATGAAAACACATTAGCTGTTTCATTTGCATTCTAATTAGTACATAGACAAAAGTTTAAAAAGCCGGCCTATTTATTTAGGCCGGTTTTTTTTTATCCATCTAATAGCAGCAAATCCATAACAGTTTACTGCCTTTAATTTATTAAAATTAGTCGAATTAATCCCACCAAGTGCAATTGCTTTTATTTTAGTAGCATTTGAAATTAGATTAAATTTAGAAATACCCAAAAAAGATTTTGATTTTTCTGTTTGAAAAATTGGTGCAATGAATATTTCAACACAGTTCTGCTTATTTTTATTTATTACTTCCACAATACTATGAGCAGAACCAATTATTTTAAAATTTTTAGGCAAATTAAAATTTTTGAAATTAGGCAGTTTATTAAAAGATGGAATATAAACACCATCTAACTTAAGATTTCTTGCAACTTTAAAATTATTTGAAATATAAAATTTCCTTCTTTGCTTAATACATAGATCTTTAATATTTTTGATCATATTTAGATCTAAATTATCTTTATAATTTCTGTATATTAATGAAATATTCTTATTTAATTTTTTTATTTCATTAATATCAAAGTTATTTATAAAGTAATAAGTCTTAGGTTTATTATGCATAATATTGTTGATAAATTATTATTAATCCAAAAAGAAATACAGGAAAAAAATACTTTAACAAAAGTTGTAGCAGTTTGTAAAACCTTTCCGATTAAAGAGATATTACCTCTAATTAATCATGGTCATAAAGATTTTGGAGAGAATAAAATCCAAGAAGCTGTTGAAAAATGGACTTCTATAAAAGATGATTTTAAGGATATAAATTTGCACATGATTGGTAAAATTCAATCAAATAAAGTAAAATTTGTAGTGCCATTGTTTGATTATATTCATTCATTAGATAGTTTAAAGTTGGCTTTAAAAATTTCAAACGAACAAAAAAAATACAAAAAGAATATAAAAATTTTTATACAAGTTAACATTGGCGATGAACCTCAAAAATTAGGTATTAGTCCTGAAAATGTAGTTGATTTTAAAAATAAGTGTATGAATGACCTAGATCTCAATATTATAGGTTTAATGTGTCTACCTCCAATAAATAAAGAAACATCAGTTTACTTTAAAGAAATGAATTATTTATTAAAAAAAACTAATTTAAAAGAATTAAGCATGGGTATGTCCAACGATTATTTAGAAGCAGTAAACAACAATGCATCTTATGTTAGAATTGGTTCTAAGTTATTTGGTAGTAGGGATTAAATAATTTTTATTCTACTTTTTTTTGTTAAAATTTTTAAAATTATTAGCATATCTTTTTTTTTTACAGCAATACATCCAGCAGTTTTTTTATAATTATTTGTTAAATGTAAAAAAATAGCGCTCCCTTTTCCAGGCTTTGGTTTGATTGTATTATATTCAACTACAATCAAGTAATCATAAATGCTATCTTTTCTGAATAATTTTTCATGTTTTATTTTTTTATTAATTATCATTATTTTATTATAAAATTTACTATTGATATCATCACACCAACCCATGTTTTTTTTTATAATTTTAGTTGTAATATTTGTTTCAGGTTTTTTAACTCTATCAGCTCTATAAAATAGTGTACCCAGTTTAAATTTACCTTGTGGTGTACATTTATCTCCTTCATTTTTTTTTGAGGTAATTCCATTTTTACCAATGGAGCATCTGAATACATAATCATCTAATTTTAAGGTATCTTTATTTTTTACAGTTATTAGCATAAACTAAAATTTCATGACAAAACAAATTATAAATATAGTAGAATTTCCAATATTGCACGATATCTTAGATGAAATCAATTCTCTTTTATCTTTTAAGATAATTAATTATCAAAATTCAAAAGAATTTTTAAAATCTGAAAAATTAAATGATTTAACTCTTTTAAAAAAAGATAATCATCAATTACTGTCATCAAAGACAGTAAGTATTAAAAATTTGATTTTAATAGATGATGTGCCAATTAAATTAGAGCAATTACTAAATTTGATAAATATACGTTTGATAAAAAAAAAGTATGATTTTCAATCACAACTTAATATCAAAAATTATTCTTTAAATTTAAACTCAAGAGTTATTTCTTTTCAAGGTACAGAATTAAAATTAACAGAGAGAGAGATAGACATAATTCTTTTTTTAAATGATAAAAAATTACCTCAAACAATTAGTAGCCTTCAAAACAGTGTATGGAATTACAGTAATAAGTTAGAAACCCATACAGTTGAAACTCACATATACAGATTAAGAAAAAAGATTAATGATAAATTTAATGATGATAAATTCATAATTAGTCATGAAAATGGTTATTTGATTTAAAATGAAAAAAAAAAACCCTATTGCAAAAGATTTAAGAACTAGAAAATATAAAACTAGAATAGTAAAAGCAAAAAAAGGGAAGGGTAGTTTTAAAAGAAAAAAACTAATCTAATCTAGCCCCTATCTTTTGAATAATCTCTGAAGACATTTCTGTTCCTTTTTTTAAACTTTCAGCAGTTGATAAATTATTAATATAACCATGCAAGTATCCAGCAGCAAATAAATCTCCAGCACCTGTTAGATCTACTATTTTTAAATTTTTTTTGCTTTCACATTCAAAGACTTCATTTTTATTTATAGCTATACTTCCATTTTTACCACGAGTAACAATGAGTGTTTTTTTTATTTCTTTTCCAAATGATATTATTTCATTAAAGTTTTTAGCTTGTATTAATGAGATAATTTCCTGCTCATTAGCAAAAATGACATCAATATTATTTTTGACTAAATTTAAAAAATGTTTTTTGTGTCTTTCAACACAAAACGAATCTGACAATGACATTGCTACTTTGTTGGAATTTTGAATAGCTTTTTCAAAAGCCGATTTAGGCTCGCCTTCATCCCATAAATATCCTTCCAAGAAAGTTATTTTACTTTCTTTTACTGAATTTATATCGATATCATTCTCATTAATTTTTCCAGCAGTTCCTAAAAATGTACACATTGTCCTTTCAGAATCGGGTGTAATTAATATTAAGCAAGTTCCAGTTGGTAAGATTTCTTTTTTTTTTGAATAAAAATATTTAACACTCTCTTTTTTTAAACCATCTTCATATTTTTGACCTAAATCATCATCACTGATTTTACCAATAAATCCAACCTGGTTTCCTAATTGGGATAGTCCAACAATAGAATTTGCAACCGAACCACCTGATATTGTTCCTTCAATTTTTAAAGTTGATAATAATTTTTTAAATTCACTTTCATCTACAAGTTTCATTGTACTTTTTGTTAGGTTGTTATCTGATAAATATTTATCTTCAACTTTGCAAATTACATCAACAATAGCATTGCCTATTCCTAAAATTTTCATATCAAGCTTTTTTAATAATTATTGGATTTTTACGTTTAGGATAACAAGTAGTACAAATTTTACAAGTTAAACCATAACAATTTCTAGCCTGACAATACTCTCTTCCATAATAAATTATTTGAAGATGTAATTTATTCCAAGTTTTTCTAGGAAATATTCTTTTTAAATCTTTTTCTGTTTGAATTACATTTTTACCATTAGTTAGCCCCCATCTTTGAGCTAGTCGATGGATGTGCGTATCAACAGCAAAGGCTGGAAATCCAAATCCTTGAGACATAACCACACTTGCTGTTTTATGACCTACACCAGGCAGTTTTTCAAGTTCCTCGAAGGTTTTTGGTACTTTTCCACTATGTTTTTCCAACAGTTGTTTAGACATTAAATAAATACTTTTTGCTTTTATCCTGAAGATACCTATGCTTTTTATTAATTTTTCTATTTTAAATCTTCCTAATTTTACAAAGTGTTCAGGTTTGTTATATTTTGGATATATATTCTTGGTTACGTTATTAACATTTAGATCTGTACATTGTGCAGATAATAAAACAGAGGTTAAAAGTGTGAATTTATTTCTATGTTTTAATGGAATTGGAACTGTAGGATAAATTTTATTTAAAATCTTTAGAATTTTTTTTGCCTTTTCTTTTTCATTCATTATTTAAAATTCAATAAATCTCTCATTGAATAAAGTCCAGGTCTTTTTTTGGTAAGCCATTTTGCAGCAGTTAAAGCACCATCTGAGTAAAGAGCTCTATCAAATGCCTCATGATTTAATCTTATAATTTCTTTGCCACTAGAGAATTTTACCTCATGTTCTCCAATTATTTCACCTCTCCTGATGGAATTAAAATTTATCTTTTTTCCATAAGGAAAACTTTTTTTATTTAAAAATTTTTTTCCCATTAGATTGATAATATTTTTATTTTTTCCATCAGCTATACCTTTTCCAAGCATCAAAGCAGTTCCAGATGGGTAGTCTTTTTTATGTTTATGATGAATTTCATATATTTTACTTAGATAGTTGTCATCAAGAGAACTTGATGCAATTTCAGTTAAATACATTAATAAATTTACACCTAAACTCATGTTGCCAGCTTTCAATATTGGAATTTTTTTTGAATATTTTTTAATCAGACTATCCTCTTTTTGATTAAAACCAGTTGTTCCTATTACTACTCTTTTTTTTAGTTTTGCAGCAATTTTAAGAATCTCAATCGTACATTTTGGGACTGTAAAATCTATTATTACATCAGTTTTTTTAAAGATTTTATCTGTATTTAAGCCTAACTCAATACCAGCAATTTTCTTCTTAACTTTTTTATTTTCGGTAAGAGCAACTAATTTAAAATTATTATTGGATTTAGAAGATTTAATTAGTTGTTGGCCCATTCGACCAAGACATCCGGTGATCGCTAGATTAATTTTTTTCATTTAAGAAAATATTAACCTTTTTTGATGAATTAGTCTTTTAGTTTTTCCAGAAACTTTTGGCTTTTTGAAAGAATTTTTTAATACTTGGGTTTGATTTTTCATTTTCAATTTCTCTAAATTTCTCAAGTAATTCTTTTTGTGCTTTATTTAATGAAATGGGGATTTCAGTTTTTACCTGAACATAAAGGTCACCATTGCCACTACCTCTCATATAAGGCATTCCTTTGCCCTTTAGTCTAAACTGTTTACCATTTTGAGTTCCATCAGGGATTTTTATTTTTGCTTTACCACCATCAATTGTTGGTATTTCAATTGTTGTACCAAGTGCTGCATCAGAGATTGATATTGGAAATTCGAAAAATAAATTCTCATCTGATCTTTTAAAAAGATCATGAGAGTACACATTTATAAACAAATATAAATCACCACTTGCGCCACCTCTTGTTCCAGCTTCACCTTTACCAGCTAATCTTATTCTTGTACCATCATCGACACCTTTTGGTATTGTTACAGATATTTTTTTTGATGCTTGTTTACTACCCTGACCATTACAGTCGTTACATGGGTTAGTAATTTCTTCACCACTGCCTGCGCATTGAGGACATGTTTGTTGAACCGTAAAAAAACCCTGATTTGTTCTTACTTTTCCATTTCCGCCACAAGTTGTACATCTTTCCGGAGAAGATCCTGGCTTAGACCCATTACCTTTACAAGTATTACATTTCTCAGTAGTTGAGAATTTTATATCTTCTTTTTTCCCCTGAAAAGCTTCCTCTAATGTAATTGATAAATCATATCTTAAGTCAGAGCCTTTATTATTATTGTTACTTCTTCCTCTAGACCTTCCACCACCACCAAAGTCACCAAAAAAATCTTCAAATATGTCGGAAAAATCTGCCCCTCCAAAACCACCAAAACCACCACTTTGTCTTCCACCACCATTTTCAAATGCAGCATGACCAAAGTTATCATAGTTTTGTTTTTTCTCTTGATCTGAAAGAATACCGTAAGCTTCGCTTGCTTCTTTGAATTTATCTTCTGCAGTTTTATCACCAGGATTTTTATCAGGATGATATTTAACTGCTAATTTTCTGTAGGCTGATTTTAATTCACTAGGGCTAGCATTCTTATTAACACCTAAGACGTCATAAAAATCTCTTTTAGCCATAAGTTACTTTAAGATGATAGTTGTTTTAAGTCTTAAGCGCTCTTTTCTTTATCGTCTTCTTTTTTTTCTTCTTTTACCTCTTCAAAATCCGCATCAACTACATTATCGTCTTTTTTACCCTCATTATTTTTATCACCACCTTTAGATGGATCTGATTTTTTCTCTTGAGATTTATAGATTGCCTCACCCAATTTCATTGAAGCCTGAACTAAACTCTCTGTTTTCTTTTTAATATCTTCAATATCTTCACCTTTTAAAGCCTCTTTTAGGCTTGAAGAAGAATCTTCTATTGCTTTTTTTTCAGCATCTGAAATTTTGACCCCATGTTCTTTTAAATTTTTTTCAGTTGAATGAATTAAAGTATCTGCTTGATTTCTAACATCAACCGATTCTCTTTTCTTTTTGTCAGCTTCTTTGTTAGCTTCTGCGTCTTTAACCATTTTTTCAATTTCTTCATCGCTTAAGCCACCTGAAGCTTGGATTTGAATTTTTTGTTCTTTACCAGTTCCTTTGTCTTTGGCAGAAACGTTTACAATTCCATTTGCATCTATATCAAAAGTTACTTCGATTTGAGGAACTCCTCTAGCAGCTGGTGCAATACCAACTAGTTCAAAATTTCCTAACATTTTGTTGTCTGATGCCATTTCTCTTTCACCTTGAAGAACTCTAATTGATACTGCTGGCTGATTGTCTTCGGCAGTAGAAAAAACCTGACTTTTCTTTGTTGGTATTGTTGTATTTTTTTCAATTAGTTTTGTAGATACACCACCCAAAGTTTCTATTCCTAAAGATAAAGGTGTTACATCCAAAAGAAGTACATCTTTCACGTCTCCTTGAAGTACACCAGCTTGAATTGCTGCACCCATAGCAACAACTTCATCTGGATTCACACTTTTGTTAGGATCTTTTCCAAAAAAATTTTTAACTTCTGCTAATACTTTTGGCATTCTAGTCATTCCACCAACCATTACAATTTCATCGATTTCACTTGCAGTAAGTCCTGCATCTTTAAGAGCAGTTTTGCAAGGAGGTAAAGTTCTTGATATTAAATCTTCAACTAAAGCTTCTAATTTTGCTCTAGTCATTTTTAAATTAATATGTTTAGGCCCAGTTTTATCAGCAGTCACAAAAGGTAAATTGATATCTGTTTGTTCAGCAGAAGATAACTCAATTTTTGCTTTTTCAGCAGCTTCTTTTAATCTTTGAAGTGCTAGCTTATCAGTTTTTAAATCAATACCATTATCCTTTTTAAATTCGGCAACTAAATAGTCAACAATAGAATTGTCAAAATCTTCTCCACCTAAAAATGTGTCTCCATTTGTTGATTTAACCTCAAAAACTCCATCACCTAATTCAAGAATAGAGACATCAAACGTTCCACCACCTAAGTCATAAACAGCTATTTTTTTATTTTGTTTTTTATCTAACCCATAAGCTAAAGAGGCTGCTGTTGGTTCATTTATAATTCTTAAAACTTCTAAACCTGCAATTTTACCTGCATCTTTAGTTGCTTGTCTTTGAGCATCATTAAAGTAAGCGGGAACAGTTATTACAGCTTTAGTTACTTCTTGGCCTAAATATTTTTCAGCCGTCTCTTTCATTTTTTGCAGAATAAAAGCTGAAATTTGTGACGGTGAGTATTTTTCATTTTTTGATTCTATCCACGCATCACCTTTCTCAGAGTTAACTATTTTAAATGGTGCAGCAGCAATATCTTTTTTTACAGTTGGATCATCAAAATTTCTTCCAATTAATCTTTTTACAGCAAATATAGTATTTTCAGGATTGGTTACAGCCTGTCTTTTAGCAGGTTGACCGACAAGCTTTTCTCCGTCATCAGTGAAAGCAACAACAGAAGGAGTAGTTCTTGCACCTTCTGCATTCTCCAAAACCTTGGGTTGACTACCCTCCATGATAGATACACATGAATTTGTTGTTCCTAAGTCTATTCCTATAATTTTGCTCATAATTTAAATCCTATCCTTCATATATGTGTTATTTTCTAATCTACAAGTTCTAACAAATATTATTAATTTGTAGAATTCTCTTTATTTTCCTCACTTTTTTCTTCTTTCATTTCAGTTTTTTTTGACACTCCGACTAACGATGGTCTAAGTAGTCTATCCTTCATCATAAAACCTTTTTGTATTTCTTGAACGATTATGCCAGGTTCTTTTTGATCATTCTCAATTTCAATCATGGCTTGATGAAGATTCGGATCAAGTTTTTTGTCTATTGAGTCAATGGGAGTGATTCCATTTTTGGATAAAATTGAGAACATATCTTTGCTTATTATATCAAAATGTTCTAACGTTTTCTGTAGAGCCTTTGAGTCTTTTAAATCATTATCCTTTTCAAGAATTTGTTTTGATCTTTCTAAATTATCTATCAAGTTCAAAGTTTCTTTTGCAAGAGTAAAGCCACCATAATTGAAAGCATCATCTCTTTCTTTCTCAAGTCTTCTTCTTTGGTTTTCCATTTCTGCAAAAGTTCTCGAAACCTTATCTTCTAATGCAATTATTTTTTCTTCAGGAGTAAGTTCTATTATTTTTTCGCTTTTTTCATTAATGTTTTGTTCGGGTACCGTATTTTTATCTTCAGAAATATCATCTTTTATTTCAGTAGTTTTTTCTTTTTCATTAATGTTTTGATCTTTTTCCATTATCACTTATATGGTATGAAATTTAATAATTGCTAGATGTTAAATAAAAAAATTAAAGAATTATTAGTAGGAACAAATAATAAGGGTAAATTAAGAGAAATCAGGGATTTACTACCAAAAAAACTTAAAATTTATAGTCCTTCTGACTTTAGAATTAAAAGCCCCGTTGAAAATGGCAAAACATTTAAGGAAAATTCTTTAATTAAAGCAAAATATTTTTCAAAAAAAACAAAGATGATCTGTTTGTCTGATGACTCAGGTTTAGAAATTGATGCTTTAGGCGGAAATCCAGGAATTTATTCAGCTAGATGGGGTGGAAAAAAAGGAGATTTTGTTAAAGCAATGAATAGAGTTTTTAAAGAACTAGACAAAAAATCTAAAAATTGGAAAAAAAAAAAAATTAAAGCAAAGTTTGTATGTGCTTTAACCATTTATGGAACTAATCAAAAATTAATACAATCCATTGGTACAATAGAGGGATCAATTTCGCACTGCATGAAAGGAAAAAATGGATTTGGCTATGATCCTATTTTTATTCCAAAAGGCAAAAAAATTACTTTTGGTGAAATGATGCCATCAAAGAAATATAAAATAGATCATAGATTTAAAGCATTTAAAAAGATCAAAAAATTTTTTTAAAAGTCTTATTTTCAACTTTATAAAAATTTAAAATATGATTAATCTTATTGTTTTTTATTTCAAAAATTCCAACCTTTCCTTTGAATAATGTTTTTTTTGAAAAGATTTTTTCATCTATGATTAGATTATTTTGAAGTATTAAATAATAAACTAGCCCTACTAAATCAAAACTTAAGAAAGATAATTGATTTGGGTATTGATTAAAATTTTTAAAATATTCTTTAGAAAATTCTTCATAATTTTTTTTATTTATAGAAGGAAAATATATTGGTTGTGAGCTAGTTTCGTTAAGTAAAGATTCATCAAACCATTGATTGAGGGTTATGAAGTATTTTTTTTTTGGCGATATATCTGTATATAGCAATGATGTAGTAACGCTTTTCAAGCTTTCATCAAAATCAGCAATTATTATAGAATCAAATTTTACGCCACCTAGGGTATCTCTTTTTTTTAATTTTTCAATTAATGAGCTATTATTATCTTCATTTAATTTTTCAAGTCTCAGTATTTCATCTTCAAGATTTTGTTTTCTAGTTTTGTAGTTTGTAATTTTTTCAATTTGTTTTGTAAGTTTAGTTGGGTCTGTATTGTAAATATAATTTTTAATTATTTTAATTTTAGAATTAGTGATTGCCCTTTCAATCTCTTTTTTATAATCAACGTCAGGAGTTAAAAAAATAGTTTTTTTAATTTCATTTAACTTTATAAATTTTTTAATTGCATTTATCTGTGATGTAGCATTTATTCCTGCATTAATAATATTATTTGAGGAGTTATTATTTTTATTTGTTAGTGATAAAAAAGTTATTTCAGTTAGTTCATCTAAGTAGGCTATATTGTTATTAAAAACTGGACCAATCACAATTTTAATATCCAAGTTAGCTAAATCTCTTGCAGCTTTTAATGTACCCTCAGGGTTCGATTGAGTATCTTTTGGAACAATTTCTATTAATGAGTTATTAATTTTATTAATAGCCAATCGGGTAGATTTAATTATAGATTGCCCAATTTCAGAATTTTTACCTGTCATTGGAACGAGTAGTCCAATTTTAATCTTTTCATTTGCAAAAGTTTTGCTCGTTGAAACTAGGATTGGTAAAAATAAAATTAATATAATTTTAATAATTTTCTTCATTTTAATGATATTATTATATCTATTATATTGTGATGATTCTACATTCTGAAAATAAAAATATTCAAGTTGAAAGTGGTCTTTATATTGTTGCTACACCAATAGGAAATCTAGGTGATATTACCTTAAGAGCAATAGATGTACTCAATAAATCAGACTATATTTTGTGCGAAGACACTCGCACTTCAAAAAATTTACTAGATAGGTATAAAATTAAATCAAAACTCATTTCAAATCATAAATTTAATGAAAAAAAAAATTTATCTAAAATTATTAATATTTTAAAATCAAATTGTATTGTTTCATTAATTTCTGATGCAGGAACACCGGCGATATCTGATCCGGGTGCAATATTGATTAATGAGTGTATAAAAAACAATATTCAAATCACTCCAATATCTGGAGCATCAGCAGTATCGACGGCTGTCTCAATAAGTGGATTTAGCGAAAAATATTTTTTTTATGGATTTTTTCCTGAAAAAAAAAATAAAATACAAGATGATTTTGAAATACTCTCTAACATAGATGGCTGTATCGTTTTTTTTATTTCTCCAAGAAAATTTAATAAATCGGTTGAAAAAATTAAACAATATTTTTCAGGAAGAAAAATATTGATATGCAGAGAAATGACAAAGTTTTATGAAGAATATCTGAGAACGGATATTGATAATCTAAAAACATTTAAAACTGACCCTAAAGGAGAATTAACAATGGTCATTTCAGAAAAATTAAAAGGAAAAAAAACTTCGCTACTTTTACAAGAATCAGATAAAAAGAATATTCAAAAAATGATTAAAAAGTTAAGCATTAAAGATATTACTGATTTAATAAGTCAAAATACTAATGTTCCAAAAAAAGAAATTTACAAATATTGTCTAAAATTAAAAAATGAAAATTAGAATTATTTTAATTTGCTTAATATTTTTATTATTCACATCGTGTGCAGGGATAAGTTCAAAGGGTATTTTTGGTACAGGGGTTAGCATTGCCTTAGATCCAAGGTCTTTAGGTACTCAAATAGACGACTCAGTTATGCAGAAGAATGTTACTGCAAGGTTAGCACTAAGAGATAAAAGCTATCTAATTTCAGTCAATACAAAAGTTTTAGATGGTAGAATTTTTCTAACGGGAAAAGTTGATAGCCCAGAGGAAAAACTTCAAATTACTAAATTAGCATGGGAAACAAAAGGAGTTAGGTCAGTTAAAAATGATATAAAATTAAAAGAAGATTTTGATTTTAAGCAATCAGCTAAAGATTTACTAATAACCTCTCAGTTACGAACGGCATTAATATTTGATAAAGAAATTAAAGCAACAAATTATCAAATAGACACATATAAAAAAAAGATATTTATTTATGGAATTGCACTAACATCTAAAGAAAGACAGAAAGTAATAAATGAGGCTAAAGAAATTTTAGATGTTAAAGATGTAGTGGCAAGTATTTTTTTAGTAGAGGATTTGAGAATTCAAAAAGATTAATTTTTTTTATAATCTATAACATCAGCTGAGTACGCAGCAACAGAAGCCAAATTTATTAGTTCAGAAGTAGAAGATCTTAACGGTGCTATTTCTATTGGTAAACCTAAGCCAATTAAAAGTGGACCAATTACTTTTGTTTCACCTAATGTTTTCATCAGCTTATAAGAGATTGCAGCACTATGCTGTCCAGGCATTATTAATATATTTGCATTTCCTACAATATTTGAAAAAGGGTAAAGTTCTTTATAATTTTCATTAAGAGCTACATCAGGTTGCATGTCTCCATCAAAAGAAAAATCCACTTTTCTATCTTTTAAAATTTCCACAGCTTTTTTAATGTGTTTGGTTCTGCTTGTAAGGGGTTGACCAAAAGTTGAGTGTGAAACAAAAGCAACTTTTGGAGTAAAACCAAATAATTTAGCAACTCTGGATGACGAAATAGCAATATCTGCTAGTTGATCAGAACTAGGATATTCATGAACACTAGTGTCACCTATAAATATAGTTTTACCTTTGTAAACAACCATATTTAAACCAAACATTATTTCTCCAGGTCTTGGGTCTACGACCTGTTTTATTTTATCTAGTGAAGCTCCAAATCTTCTTGTATTTCCAGTAACTGCACCATCTGCATCGCCACAGGCCACCATACAAGATGTCCAAATAACTCTATCATTTCTTACAAGTCTGTCACAATCTCGCTCTAAGAGTCCTTGTTCTCTCTGCATTTTTTTAAATAAATAGTTAACATATTTCTCACGTTTTTCTGAGTCTGTAGAATTGATAATTTCAATACCAAAATGATCATCATACCCAATTTTTTTTAATTGTTCTTTAATTTTATCTTTTTTACCAACTAAAATTGGGATTCCCAGTTTTGAGTTTTTAAATGCAATTGCAGCTTTAAGAGTATTTTTGTCCTCACCGTCAGCAAAAACAATTCTTTTTTGATTTTTTTTAATATATGAATTAATACCCTGCATAATAGAAAGTGATGGATTAAGTCTCTGTTTAAGTTGCTCTTTATATACTTCAAAATCATCTATACCTTTTCTTGACACACCAGTTTCCATTGCGGCTTTAGCAACAGCTGCCGGTATTACACTTATTAATCTTGGGTCAAATGTTGAGGGTATAATATAATCTTTCCCATAATGTGGTCTATCGCCGCCCATTGCTGCTACTACTTCATCCGGCACATCTTCTCTTGTAAGTTTTGCTATGGCATCCGCTGCAGCCACTTTCATTTCTTCATTAATGGTTTTAGCTCTAACATCAAGAGCACCTCTAAAAACATAAGGAAATCCAATTAAATTATTTACTTGGTTTGGATAATCTGATCTGCCTGTGGCAATGATGGCATCATCCCTAACTTCTTTAATTTCTTCTGGAGTTATTTCAGGATCTGGATTGGCACATGCAAATATTATAGGATTTTTTGCCATTTTTTTTACCATATTTTTTGAAAGAGCTCCTTTTGCTGACAACCCTAAAAATACATCAGCACCGCTAATGGCCTCATCTAAAGTTCTAAGTTTTGTTTCAATAGCGTGAGATGATTTCCATTGGTTTAAATTTTCTCTACCTCGGTAGATGACACCTGTTCTATCAACCATAGTTATATTTTTTTGAGGAACACCACTATTTTTAAATAGATTAGTACAAGCCATTGCTGAAGCGCCAGCACCATTCACAACAATTTTAATTTTATCTATTGATTTGCCTGATATATCCAAAGCATTTATTAATGCTGCAGTAGTAATAATGGCTGTACCGTGTTGATCGTCATGAAAAACTGGAATATCTAAAATTTCTTTTAATTTATCTTCAATAACAAAACAATCTGGGGCAGCAATATCTTCTAAGTTGATTCCACCAAAACTACATGAAAAATTTTTAATACTATTAATAATTTCGTTAGTATCTTTCGAGTCAATTTCTAAATCTATGGAGTCTATGTCTGCAAATCGTTTGAAGAGAATTGCTTTTCCTTCCATAACGGGTTTTGATGCAAGAGCCCCTAAATTTCCCATACCTAAAATTGCAGATCCATTACTTATAACAGCAACAAGATTACCCTTTGAAGTATAATCATAAGCTGCTTCTGGATTTTCTGAAATTGCTTTCACTGGCACAGCTACTCCTGGCGAGTAAGCTAAAGCCAAATCCCTTTTTGTAGTCATTGGCTTGGAAGAATTGATCTCGATTTTACCTGGTTTATTCTTGCTATGGTAATCTAAAGCTTCTTTATCTGTATAATGGTCTATTTTAGTTTTTTTCATTTATGTTAATTAGATATACAAATGGGACAAATTTAAGACTAATATGATTTATGAACCTAATTAAGTCAACAGGCACATTTAGTTTTTTTACTATAATTAGCAGACTGCTTGGGTATATGAGAGATATACTAATAGCAGTGTTTCTTGGAGCAGGGCCAGTTGCAGACGCATTTTTTGTTGCATTTAGAATTCCAAATACATTTAGGCGACTATTTTCAGAAGGAACATTTAATGCAGCATTTGTTCCAAGCTATTCATCACTATCAATTAAAAAAAAATCTGAAAATTTTGCCAATAGTATTTTTAGTTTACTTATTTTAGGATTATTTTCTTTAGTCCTTGTAGTTGAGATTTTTATGCCAATATTCGTCTTTCTTATTGCTCCTGGTTTTGAAGGAGATTATGAAAAAATGGAATTGGCTATAACATTAACAAGAATTACTTTTCCATTTTTATTGTTTGTAAGTTTAGCCTCTTTCTTTTCTGCAATTTTAAATTCTCATAATAAATTTGCCGTTTCATCTGCGGCACCAATAATTTTAAATGTTTTATTAATTGGAGTTTTGATTTTTGGAAAAATTTTAAATGATCAGTTAGTTTACTTCTTATCTTACGCAGTGACTATTTCTGGGATAATACAGTTTATATTCTTATATTTTTTTGTAAAAAAATACTATTTACCAAATTTTAAGTTTTCAATAAATATAGATAATAAAATTAAACTTTTTTTTAAAAAATTATTACCAAGTATTTTTTCATCTGGTGTTACTCAAATAAATATTCTAATAGGAACGATTATTGCATCTTTTCAGGCTAGTGCTGTTTCTTATCTTTATTATGCAGATAGAATTTACCAAATTAATCTTGCAATAGCTGGAATTGCGATAGGTACTGTGGTATTACCTCAATTATCAAAACATGTTAAAAATAAAAAAAAAGAAAAAATAGATCTCATCCAAAATAAAGCTCTTGAATTAAGTTTGTTTTTGAGCATACCTGCTGCCATTGCACTGCTTATAGCCTCTGAAGAAATTATATCATCCTTATTTGGGTATGGGTCATTCGATAAAGAAAGTGTAAAAAATTCTGCAAAAGCTTTATTTTATTTTGGTTTGGGATTACCTGCTTTTTCTTTAATAAAAGTTTTTTCTACATTTTTTTTTGCAAGACATAATACAGAGACACCATTTTATATTTCTTTAATTTCAGTATTATTAAATGTTTTAATTAGCGTTAATCTTTTTAAAGAGGTTGGATTCTTAATAATACCCATAGCTACCACTATATCTTCATGGTTTAATGCAATTGTCTTGTTAATTTTGTTAAAGAAAAAAAAATTATTTAATTTCAATTTAATTTTTATTAATAGATTTATAAAAATTGTGTTTGCTTCAATATTAATGGGAGTATTTTTTTTTAATTTAATTAATTTTTTTCAAGATGATTTTTTATATGAAAAAAATTTGAAATCAGTTTATCTTATTTGTTCTGCAATATTAGGACTTGTGTTCTATATTTCTATATCGATTTTAATCAAAGCTTTTAAAATTAATGATATAAGATTAAAGTATTGATTATGAATAAAAAAATATTTTCAGGTGTGCAACCAACAGGTAACCTTCACTTAGGAAACTATTTGGGTGCTATAAAAAATTTTGTTGAACTTAATAATCAAAAAGATAATGAATGTATCTTTTGTGTTGTAGATCTGCATGCGATTACAGTTAAGCAAGATCCTAAAGAATTAAAAAAAAACATAAGAGAAACGGCAGCCACATTCATAGCAAGTGGAATTGATCCAAACAATAGTATTATCTTTAATCAATCTATGGTTTCTGCGCATTCAGAAGCAGCCTGGATTTTAAGTTGTGTTTCAAGAATAGGATGGCTCAACAGAATGACACAATTTAAAGAAAAAGCAGGCAAGGATAAGGAAAAAGCAAGTATTGGTCTTTATTCTTATCCAGTCTTAATGGCTGCAGATATACTTTTATATGATGCCACTCATGTGCCAGTAGGTAATGATCAAAAACAACATTTAGAACTTTGCAGGGATATTGCTCAAAAATTTAATAATGATTTTAGTTCACCTAATTTTTTTAAAGTCCCAGAACCATTAATTCAGAAACAATTTTCAAGAATAATGAGTCTAAAAGATGGTACCAAAAAAATGAGTAAATCTGACCCCTCAAATTTAAGTAGGATTAATCTCACTGATAACAAAGATGAAATTTTAAATAAAGTCAAAAAAGCAAAAACAGATCCTTTGCAAATGCCAGAAAATATTAAAAATTTAATCGAAAGACCAGAAGCAGAAAATTTATTGAGTATTTATTCGAGTTTGAAAAATCAAAATTTAGAAAACTCCGTAAAAGAATTTGAAGGAAAAAATTTTTCTATTTTTAAGGAAAAGCTATCAGATTTACTAATCGAGAAAATTGAACCAATATCAAAAGAAATAAAAAAGTTATTAAATGATGAACAATATTTAGATGCAATTTTATTAGAGGGATCAAACAAGGCAGACAAAATCGCCTCAAAAAAAATTATAGAAATTAAACAATTAGTGGGTTTTTAAAAAAATATATTAATTAGTTTAAATTTTGTAATTTATTATTATATATATAGTAATGTTCATTCAAACCGAAACAACACCAAACCCTAATTCTCTAAAATTTTTGCCTGGTAAGACTGTTTCTAATAATGGCTCATTTGAAGTAACAAGAAAAGAAGACACAAATAATGAATTGATAAAAAATATTTTATCAATTAATGGAGTAACTGGAATATTCTTAGGGACAGATTTTTTATCAATTAATAAAAATGACGAAACAAGATGGGAAGATGTAAAACATATAGTTATTTCTTTAATTAACGATTTTTATTCAATGGGAAAAGAGTTTATAGTTGAAAAAGAACTTTTTGAAAATAAAGATAATAATCATAACGAAATTGAAAAAAAAATTATAAATATTTTAGAAACAAAAATCAGACCGGCGGTTGCTAAAGATGGGGGAGATATTAAATTTAGAGAATTTAAAAATGGAGTAGTTAAGGTAGAATTACAAGGAAGTTGTTCTGGTTGCCCTAGTTCAACTATGACATTAAAACAAGGAGTAGAAAATTTACTAAGTCATTATTTACCAGAGGTAAAAGAAGTGGTTGCAATATAAAAATGATAAAAAAAAAATTAACTGTTTTAAAAATTAATAATTTTTTTTCAAAAAATAAAATTTCAATTTCAGAAATTCAAAAATTTATAAAAGAAAAAAAGTTTTTATTACAAAAAAAAAAATATAATAAAAAGATTTATGATCAAAATCTTTACGCACTATCAAGAACTTTCTTGGTGAGTTTAATAATGATTTCAATTTTTGTTACTTCTCCAAAAATTATTAATTTTACTAAACAAAATATGATTTATTCTAAAGATTATACAAATAATTCAAAAAATAATTTGGTAAAAGTTTTAGAAAACCAGGACACTAAATTAGATAGCAATTTAAATGAAGAATATTTATTTGATGATATATTCGAATTTGATGAACAACCTACTGACACGGTAAGATTAAGCGCAATTACTATCCAAGAATTATTTACATCGACAGGCTACAATTTGAAAGACATAAGAAAAAACAAACTAGTTAAACCAATTTCATTAACATTGTTGCCACATGAAATAAAAAAAATAGAAAATTCACAAAAGAGAAAAGAACTTTTCATTCAAATTATTTTGCCACTTATAATTAAAGAAAATAATTTCATAAAATTAGATAGAAAAAAACTTTTCAGTATTTTGAATAAAAGTAAAAATAGTAATGCAGAAAAAAAATGGTTAGCCTCTAAATTCAAGCAATATGGAGTTGTTGACAATGATTTATCAACATTAAAAATTAGAATGGATGAAGTGCCAGTTTCTATGACTATCGCACAAGCAGCTAAGGAAACCGGATGGGGAACATCAAGGTTTGCCCAAGAAGGAAATGCCTTGTTTGGTCAATGGACATGGTCTGGTAAAGGCCTGAAACCTTTGAGCGCAGACAATGACACAACTCACAAAGTGATGAAATTTCAAGTACTACAAGCATCAGTTAAGGCATACCAAAGGAACTTAAACACACACTCATCCTATAAAGACTTCAGAAGTGCAAGGGCCGAATTGAGGGATGAAGGAAAAAAACTTAATAGTTTAGTTTTAACTAATTATTTAGACAAGTATGCAGAGACTGGAGAGGTTTACGTTAAGGTTCTTCAAAAAATAATTAAACAAAACAGTCTAACAGATTTTGATGATGCTAAATTATTACCTTCAAGCATTGATTTAGAGAGTTTAACTTAATTTTGTTTAACAGAAAATTGAATACCAAACCATCTCCATATTCCATTATCATTAAGTGAACAATTAATTCTACCTCTCCTAAAAGTATATTGTTCTCTAAAATTTAATTTTAAAGTTTTGTTATCAAACTCTATATTTGATTTTTCCCAATTATCGCCCTCATCGGAAAAACAATTAATATTATTTATATTTTTTTGTTCATTAAAAAATTCAACTAAAAATTCTGGAGGGTTATTTTTTTTGGTTAAATATTTTTCTTCTGGATACAAATTTTTATATTCTAAAGGATAAAGATTGATTAAGAATTTAAATCTTTTTAGATCTCCATATTTTTCATTAATCGGAAATCTAGGAAGTTCATAGCGATCTTTATTGATATCAATCACACCTGAGTGCTGTCCAAAGGAAAATTTAAAATTATTAGAAATATATTCTTTGATTATTGAGCTATATTCCCCAAATGGATACGAAAAAAAAATAGGATTGTATCCTAAATTTTCATCAAAAATTTTAGAAGCTGTATTTATATCTTTTATAAAGTCATTATGCTTTAGATCTACCAAATAATCATGTGTGTGAGAGTGATGGCCAATGTATGCAAAAGACTCTTTTTCAATCTCTTTTATTTGCTGCCAATTCATATAACCATTTTTACCAATAGGTTCTGTAGAAACGAAAAGAATGAATGGAATTTTTTCTTTTTTTAGATAAGGCCATGCGGACTGATAAAATGATAAAAATGCATCGTCGATGGTAAGTAAGATTTTTTTTTGTGTCTTAATAAGAGAAAAGTTATCTTCTAAGTCTTTAGGGTCATAAAATTCATAATTCAAATTTTTGATTATTTCCATTTGTTTTTTAAAAACACTCATTTGTATATTGGTTGAAGGATATTTAGTTTCATCAAATCGATGATACATCAGTGAAAGAATACCTTTGTCGTTAGAATAATATTTGATATTATTTTCTTGTGCATTAGAATTGCAATTAAATAATATTATTATAATGAATAATTTAATTATTGACGCTGCAAGAGGTAAGATTTTTTTAACACTCATTGTTTATAAAAATATTTATACTTGTACTTATGAAAATAGTAAAATTAATTTTGATAGATTAATAATCTTAATTAATGACATTTTAAAAAAAAATATGAGCTCTTTAGATGATTTAGATGCCATATACGTTAATAGAGGTCCTGGAAGTTATGCAGGTATACGAAATTCTTTAGCTACAATTAAAGCTTTGTTTTTGGTAAAAAAAATTGATTACTATTGTTATAGTTTTGATGATTTTAAAGGTTTAAATGTTGATAAGTATGAATATGTGCCATATTACTGCAAAAAATTTAAAATTAAAAAAAATTTGATTAATCCTATTTATTTAAGTTAAAATTAAGTATGTCAGAAAATATCGAACAAAAATGTTTAGCAAAAGGAGTTAAGCTTACTGATCAAAGAAGAATTATTGCCAAGGTAATGTCTGAAGCCAATGATCATCCTGATGTAGATGAACTTTATAATAGAGTTTCAAAAATTGACTCAAAAATTAGTATTGCAACAGTTTATAGAACAGTAAAGCTTTTTGAAGAGTCAGGAATTTTGACTAAACATGAATTTAAGGGAGGTAAAGCTAGATATGAAGAATTAAATGAAGGACATCACGATCATTTAATTGATGTTAAATCAGGAGAAATTATAGAATTTGTTGACGATGAAATTGAAAAACTACAAGAAAAAATTGCTGACAAATATGGATATCAGCTAGTGGATCATAAACTAGAATTATATGGGATTAAAAAAAAATCCTAATTTAATGTATAAAAAAATTTATATTAAAACTTTTGGCTGCCAAATGAATGAATACGACTCAAATCGTATATTTGATACAATTAAAAAAAATGGATATGAAAAAACAGATCAATATGAAGAAGCTGATTGTTATCTTTTGAATACTTGCCATATAAGAGACAAAGCAAAAGAAAAAGTTTATCACGAAATAGGTAGATTAAAAAAAATTTTTAGAAACAAGAAAAAACCTACTGTAATAATAGCAGGATGCGTAGCTCAAGCTGAAAATCAAGAAATGTTAAAAAGAGAACCTTATATTGATATCGTAATTGGTCCACAATCTTATCACAAGATTAATGATGTCATATTAAATCATTATAAAAATAAAAAAAAAAAAGAAGAAACTGAATTTGACTCAATTTCAAAATTTAATTACTTAAGTAAAATTGTAAATAAAGATAGTAATGTATCTTCATTTTTAACAATACAGGAGGGGTGTGATAAATTTTGTCATTTTTGTGTAGTACCATATACACGAGGCCCTGAATATTCCAGACCATTTGATCAAATCATAAAAGAAGCAAAAGAATTAATTCATAATGGTGTTAAAGAAATTATTTTATTAGGCCAGAATGTTAATGCATATAATTATAAGGATGAAAATAATGAATATAAGTTATCTGATTTATTATATAAACTTGAAAGCTTTGATGAAATAAAAAGAATTAGATATACCACATCTCACCCTAAAGATATGTCCGAAGACTTAATAAATATTTATAAAAAATCTATTAAATTAATGCCTTTAGTACACTTACCCGTGCAAAGTGGATCTAATAAAATTTTAAAATTAATGAATAGAAAACATACTATTGAAGAATATTTAATAATTTATAAAAAACTTAAAATGATTAAACCTAATATAGAGTTTTCTAGTGACTTTATCATAGGTTATCCTGAAGAAGATGATGAAGATTTTAAAATGACAATGGAGCTAATTAACAAAGTAAAATTTATAAATTCTTATTCATTTATTTTTAGTCCAAGACCAGGAACAGTAGCCGCTGGCCTAACTTTAATAGATAAAAAAAAATCTAAAGAAAGGTTAGAAATAATTCAAAAAAAATTATTTGATTATCAAATAAAAAAAAACAAATCCTTAGAAGGTAAGGTTTTGAATATTTTAGTGGAAAATAAGATGAAAGATGGAATTAAATTATTTGGTAGGACAGAATATATGACATCAGTAATTTTTGAAGGTAATGAAGAGTGTATAGGAAAAATTGTACAAGTTGAAATTATAAGTAGTAATCAGAACAGTTTATTTGGTAAATTAATAGATGGTCTCAAAAAAAAGGTAGCTTAAAATTGAATAATACAGTTAAAAAAAAAATTAATTCAACATTAAAATTTGTATATTCAGACAATAATACTTTAAGTGTAATTTTTCACGATAATGATTTGTTAATGGGAGTGGTTGGTGAGTTTAATGAAAACTTAAAACAATTGGAAGAAATAGCTGATACAAATTTATATTCTAGAGGGAATTCTATTCTAATAAAATCAACACCAGAAAAGAATGAGATAGCAAAAAATGCTATTCAATTTTTAGCTAATCAATTCATAAACAATGGTAGTATTGAAAAAAAAGATATAATCTCATCAGTAGACAAATTTATGATTAAAGAAAAAGTAAAGAATCAAAATATTTCTGACATAATAAAAACACCTAAAAAGTCAGTTATACCAAGATCGGAAAAGCAAAAAGAGTATGTGAGAGCATTGAGACAAAGTAATATTGTAATTTCGGCCGGACCAGCTGGAACAGGTAAAACTTTTTTAGCAGTCGCAGTTGGTTTAACAATGTTACTTGATAAAAAAATTGAAAGAATTATTTTATCAAGACCTGCAGTAGAAGCAGGTGAAAGACTTGGTTTTTTACCAGGAGACATGAAGGAAAAAGTCGATCCCTACTTAAGACCTCTGTACGACTCACTTTATGATCTTTTCGATTTCGAAAAAATTCAGAGAATGATTGAGATCGGAGATATTGAGATAGCACCACTAGCTTTTATGAGAGGAAGAACTTTAAAAAACTCTTTTGCAATTTTAGATGAGGCACAAAATGCTACTGATACGCAAATTAAGATGTTTTTAACTCGAATAGGAGATAATTCAAAAATAGTAATAAACGGAGACCCCTCTCAAATAGACTTACCAAGTAAAAATATTTCAGGTTTAAATAGATCAAAAAAATTATTAGGGCATATAAATGAGATTTCCGTTATAGATTTTGATCATTCTGATGTGGTTAGACACCCCTTGGTATCTAAGATTGTAAAAGCGTATTCAGACCAAGAAAATGATTAATGTTGATGTAGTTTCAGAGAACATTCTTTGGAATAAAAAAATTAAAAATAAAGATATTTTTTTTCGTAATTTAGTAAAATTTTTTCCAAAAAAATATAAGTTTACTGGAAAAAAAATAAGTCTAACTATTTTATTATCCGATAATAAAAAAATTAAAAAACTTAATAAAGATTTTAGAAATAGAAATAAACCTACTGATGTTTTATCTTTTCCTTTTGAAAAAAAACTTGATCTAAAAAAAAATAACTACTTAGGAGATATAGTGATTAGTTATGAATTTATGAATAAACCAAAAAATTTAGATATTTTAAAATTTAAAGACAAGGTTATAAAAATTTTTATCCACGGTTTTCTTCATTTATTAGGCCATGACCACATTAAGCTTAAAGATTTTAAAAAAATGATTAAAGAGGAAGATAAGATTTATAAACTTATAAAAAAAAAGATTATCAAAATTGTTTAAAAAAAAACTTTTAAAATTTCTATATATATTTTTTTTAGGAGCAGTGAGTTCTTATAGTTTACCACCTTATAATTATTTTATAATTAATTTTTTTACATTTTCTTTATTTTTTATGTTTCTTTTTGTTGAAAGAAAAAAAACTTATGACAATCAGTCTTTTTTTAAATATGGATGGTTTTTTGGATTTGGATATTTTTTATTTAGTTTATATTGGATAGCTATATCATTAACATTTGATGAAAATTTTAAGTTTTTAATACCAATAGCTATAATTCTATTACCTGCATTTTTAGCTACATTTTACGGCTTATTAAGTTATTTATTTTCAATTCTATATTCTAAAAATGTAATTAGTAATTTTTTCTTATTTTCAGTTTTATTTGGAACAATTGAATTTATTAGAAGCAGTATACTTACAGGTTTTCCTTGGAATTTAATTTCTTTTAGTTTTTCAGAGAACATTTATTTTATACAAGTTCTTTCGTTAATTGGCACTTATTCTTTTAATTTAATCTGTATATCTATATTCTCATTGCCAGCTTTATTTGTATTAAGAAAAACAAATAAAGAGATTATTGTTTTTTTATCTTTTATAACAATTTCAATATCTTTTTTAATTTTTGGAATTTCAAAGAATAATGAATTTAAATCATTAACAAGTTTTAAAAATGATTTTATAATTAGAGCTATTTCATCTAATATTAATCTGGATCGATTTTATTCAAACCAAGATGAGCCAATGATAGTTGATGAATTAATTTTATTAAGCAATACAGAAAAAAAAATTCCTGTAATTTATTTATGGCCAGAAGGAATTATTCCAGACAGTTATATGAAAGATATGAATTTTTATAAAGATTTGTTTTTGAATAATTTTAAAAAAGACGATCTGATTATAATAGGAATGAATAGTGTTGAAAAAAAAAATAATGAAGATTTATTATTTAACACGATGGTCATATTTAATAATAAGTTAGATATTATCCAAAGCTATAACAAAGTTAATTTGGTGCCATTTGGTGAGTTTATACCTTTTGAGAATATATTGAGTTTAATAGGCTTTAAAACAATAACCAATAGCTATCAATCTTTTTCTAAAGGGAATAATCGCACACCGTTTAATATTAAAATAAAAGAAAAAATTCTAAAATTACTTCCTTTAATTTGCTATGAAATAATCTATTCAGGAAAATTGTCTAAAAATAATGATTTTGATTATATCATTAATATTTCAGAAGATGGTTGGTTTGGCAACTCTGTTGGACCAGAGCAACACTTCGCTCATAGTATATTTAGATCTATTGAAAGTGGGAAGTATATAATTAGATCTGCTAATAATGGTATTTCAGCAATTATAAACCCTATGGGCGTCATTGAAAAAAAAATAGAATTAGGATCAACAGGATATGTTGATTTTAAAGAAAGAAAGTTGCTTAAACCAACTCCTTTTATGCTATATGGGAATAAAATCTTTTTAATATTAATTTTAATATATATTTTTTTAATTTTTTCATTTAATAAGCTTAAAAATGAGTAACCTAAAAAATTTTTTATTTACAAGTGAATCTGTTTCTGAGGGGCATCCAGATAAAGTATCAGATCGTATATCAGATATGGTAGTAGATAGTTATCTTTCACAAGACCCATTTTCCAGAGTAGCTTGTGAAACATTAACAACTACAAATAAAGTTGTTCTTGCAGGTGAAGTTCGTGGTCCAGAGATTAAAGATAAAGATCTTATACAAAGAGTCAGAGAATGTATTAAAGATATTGGCTATGACCAAGAAGGTTTTACTTGGAGGGAGGCAACAAAAGTAGAAAGTCACCTTCATTCACAATCTGCTGATATTGCAATGGGAGTAGATTCTTCAGGCAACAAAGATGAAGGAGCTGGTGATCAAGGAATAATGTTTGGATATGCTTGCAATGAAACAGAAGAATTAATGCCAGCACCTATCCATTATTCTCATAAAATTTTAAGACTTATGGCAAAGGATAGGAAATCAGGAATATTAAAAAATATAGAACCTGATTCAAAAAGCCAAGTTACTTTTGAATACATTGACGGAAAACCAACAAAAGTAAAATCAGTTGTAATATCTTCACAGCATTCAGCCGATGTCGACCAAACTAAAGTAAGAGAATTGTTAAGACCATATATGTTAAAATCTATTCCAGAAATTTTTTTAAATGATTTTGATGAAAAAGAGTTTTATGTAAACCCTACTGGAAATTTTGTAATAGGCGGACCAGATGGAGATTGTGGATTAACAGGAAGAAAAATTATTGTTGATACTTATGGTGGAGCAGCGCCTCATGGTGGAGGAGCCTTTTCTGGAAAAGACCCAACAAAAGTTGATAGATCAGCAGCTTATGCAGCAAGATATATTGCAAAAAATGTTGTCGCCTCAAATATAGCTGAAAAATGCTTAATTCAACTGGCTTATGCAATTGGAGTATCTAAACCCTTGTCAATTTATGTAGATTTATTTGATAATGATTTAGAAAAAAATAAGTTTGTATCAGATAAAATTTCTCAAAATTTTGATTTAAGCCCAAGAGGAATAAGAGAGATGCTAGGGCTAAATAAACCAATTTATGAAAAAACCTCAGCCTACGGACACTTTGGTAGAATACCAGAGGCAAATGGATCATTTTCATGGGAAAATACTGATAAAAAAAGCATTTTTTCTAAATAGTTGCTATTGAATTAAAAAAAAATCTTTATATATTGCTTTTACATTATTGAAATTACAAAATGGGCCTACGCCCATTTTTTTTTGGAGCAAATAAAAAATGTTAAATAGAAGATCAGATAAATTAGAATTATTAAGAATAGCTGAAGCAGTAGCTTTAGAAAAATCTATCGATAAAGAGTTAATTATAGAGTCAATGGAAACTGGTATTGCAAAAGCTGCAAAGTCTAAATTTGGTCAAGAAAACGAAATTAAAGTTTTAATAAACAGAGATAATGGTGAGATTGGCATTTTTAGAAAATTAATTATTGTAGAAAATCCAGAAAATACAAATACTGAAATCAGTCTCAGTGATGCAGTAATTTTAAATGAACAAAATAATGATAAAAAAATTGGAGATGAAATTTTACAACCATTGCCATCTTTTGATTTTGGAAGAATAGCTGCCCAGACAGCGAAGCAAGTTATCAGTTTTAACGTAAGAGAAGCAGAGCGTGAAAGACAATATAATGATTTTATAGAAAAAAAAGATACAATCTTAAGTGGTATTGTTAAACGTTTAGAGTTTGGAAATGTAATAGTAGATTTAGGAAGAACTGAAGCAATAATTCAAAAAAATGAGATGATTCCTAGAGAAAACATTAAAGCAGGCGACAGAGTTAAAGCGTACTGTTATGATGTAAGAAGAGAAACAAGAGGACAACAAATATTTTTATCAAGAGCTCATCCAAAATTTATGGAAGGATTGTTTATTCAAGAAGTTCCTGAAATTTATGATGGTTTAATTCAGATTAAATCATCAGCTAGAGATCCTGGAAGTAGAGCAAAAATTTGTGTTAAGGCAGTAGATACTTCATTAGATCCAGTAGGAGCTTGTGTTGGAATGAGAGGGTCAAGAGTTCAAGCAGTAGTTAATGAATTGCAAGGAGAAAAAATTGATATCGTTAATTGGTCAGAAGATCCTGCTATTGTAGTTTCAAATGCATTATCTCCAGCTGAAGTTCAAAGAGTAAATGTTGATAGTGAAGCAAAAAAACTAGATGTTATTTTAACTGAAGAAAATCTTAGTAAAGCGATTGGTCGTAGAGGTCAAAATGTAAGATTGGCTACAAAGTTATTAAATTATGAGATTAATATAATGACAGATGCAGAAGACTCAGAAAGAAGACAATCGGAATTTAAAGAAAAAACAGAAAATTTTGTAAAGAACTTAGAGTTAGATGAAACTTTAGGACAACTACTTGTAGCTGAAGGATTTTCTTCAATCTCAGATATTAAAGATAGTACGCCTGAAAGTTTAACAAAAATTGAAGGAATAGAGGAAGATACAGCTATTGCGTTGATAGATAGAGCAAAAGAGTTTTATTTGAAAGATCAAGAGGACATTACAAAAAGAATTAAAGATTTAGGATTACAGGATGATCTTATTAATCACAAAGGGTTGACACCAGGAATGTTAGTTACTCTAGGAGAACAAAAAATTTTAAGACTAGAGGATTTTGCTGACCTTGCATCAGATGAGCTAACAGGTGATTATGACATTATAAAAGGAGAAAGAGTTAAAATTCAAGGTTATCTTGAAGATTTTGCATTATCAAAGGCAGAAGCAGATGAGTTAATTATGTCAGCAAGAAATATAATTTATAAAGATTGAGTAATGAAATATGGAAAAAAAGAAATCAAAATTATCACTTTCAGGCATCGCCAAGAAGTCAATAAAAAACATAGAGTTAGCAAAAACACAAAGTAAAAATTCAGTTGTAATTGAAAAAAAAGCAAACAAATTTTCTCCTAAGGGTAACTTAAGTAAACCAGGAGGTATAAAATCAAAGCCAATAGTAAACTCTACAAATAGTTTTATTCAAAGAAAAACTTCAGCATCTAAAACATCTTCACCAATTACAAATGATTATGAAAGACGTAAATTAGCTGAGCAAAGAGCTACTAGGAGACTTAAAGGTGAGTCTTCAGAAAAAGGAAAATCTGATAATAAGAAAAGAGAAAAAAAACTTACGGTTTCAAGGGCTTTAAGTGATGAGATTGAAGCTAGGTCAAGAAGTATGGCTTCACTAAAAAGAGCAAAGTTGAAAGAAAATAGAGAACTTACTAAAGAAGAAATTCAAGAGAAATTAAAACCAATAAAAAGAGATGTAAACATCCCTGAAGCTATAACAGTTAGAGAATTAGCTAATAGAATGGCTGAACAATCAAGCAATGTTATTAAACATTTATTTGGAATGGGTGTAACTGTTACAATTAATCAAACATTAGCAGCTGATACTGCTGAATATTTGGTAAAAGAATTTGGTCATAATCCTATAAGAGAGGAAAAAGCTGAAGAAATTATTAAAAAGATTAAAGAAACACGGTCTGAAAATTTAAAAAATAGACCACCAATAGTAACTGTAATGGGACATGTAGATCATGGTAAAACTTCAGTTTTAGATGTTTTAAGAAGTGCTAACGTTGTGTCAGGAGAGTTTGGAGGAATAACTCAACATATTGGTGCATACCAAATAGAACATCAATCCAATAAGATTACTTTTATAGATACACCAGGTCATGCTGCATTTACTGAAATGAGAGCAAGAGGATCAAAATTAACTGACGTAGTGGTATTAGTTGTTGCAGCTGATGATGGTGTAAAGCCACAAACAATAGAGTCTATTAAACACGCCAAAGCAGCAAACGTTCCTATTGTAGTGGCAATAAACAAATGTGATTTACCAGAAGCTGACCCACAAAAAATTAAAAATCAATTATTAGAGTATGAGTTAATTGCAGAAGATTTGTCAGGAGATACTTTAATGGTTGAAATTTCAGCAAAGACAAAAAAAAATTTGGATAAACTAGTAGAATCTATCGTTTTACAAGCTGAAATATTAGATTTAAAAACTGATTTTGAGTCAAAAGCAACAGGTATAGTTTTAGAGTCAAAAATTGATGTAGGAAGAGGTGCGGTAGCAACTGTAGTGGTTACCTCAGGAACAATTAAAAAAGGTGATTTTTTTGTAAGTGGATTAAAGTGGGGAAAGGTAAGAGCTTTAATTAATGACAAAGGTCAAAACATTAATCAAGCACCACCATCATCACCAGTAGAAATTTTAGGTATAAATGGTGCAGCGAAATCTGGAGATGATTTTATTGTTTTAGAATCAGAAAAAGAAGCAAAAACTTTAAGCGAAAATAGAGCTGAAGAAAATAAAAGTGGAGGAAATCCTTTAACATTTGCCACTCAAGATTCTGCTTTTGCTGATAAATCTATTGATGAATTAAACATTATAGTAAAATCAGATGTTCATGGATCATCTGAAGCAATCAAAAGTGCTATTAATCAAATTACACATGATGAAGTTAAAGCAAAGATTATTTTATCAGATATTGGTATGATAACTGAAACTGACGTTACATTAGCAAAAGCATCAAGTGCAGTGTTAATAGCCTTTAATGTTAAGCCAAGTAAAGAAGCAAAAAAATTAGCTGAAAATGAAAAAATTCATATTGCTTCTTACAATATAATTTATGAAGTTTTGGATTATATAAAACAGAAAATGTCAGGATTACTTGCTCCAGATATACAGGAAAAAATTACTGGAACAGCACAGATTTTAGAAATATTTAAAGTTTCAGGAACAGGAAAAGTTGCTGGGTCAAAAGTTACAGAGGGAGAGATAGTTAGTGGATCAGATGCCAGAGTTATTAGGGACGGATCAATTATATACACAGGAAAAATTAGCACTATTTTTAGAGAAAAAAATCAGGCCAAACAGGTAAGTAATGGTCAAGAATGTGGAATAACACTTAAAGACTTTATAGATTTTCAAAAAAACGATACAATTGAAGCTTATAGCACTACTTCAACAGAGAGAATGATATAATGGCTGATAGAATAGGTAAACCAATATCACAGAGGCAATTGCGTGTTGGAGAGATGATTAAGCAATCTTTAGGCATGATTTTTTCTAGAAATGAGGCTAAGGTGCCGAATTTAGAAACTAACACTATTACGGTTACGGAAGTAAAAATGAGTCAAGATCTTAAAATTGCAAAAGCTTATGTATTACCCCTAGGAGGAAAAGATACAGAAGAAGTTATAAAAAAATTAAAAGAGTATTCTTTTTTAATAAGAAAAGTTTTGTCAAAAAAAATAATTATGAAATATTTGCCAAAGATACTTTTTGCTAAAGATGATTCTTTTGAATATGCAGAAAAAATTGAAAATTTAATAAAACAATCAAATAAATAGGAAAAAAAATAGTATGACGAAAAAAGCAGAAGAATTAAAAATGCATGGAAAGGACACCGGTTCTTCAGAAGTACAAATTGCATTATTAAC
>CALSWN010000051.1 GCA_943841085.1 uncultured Candidatus Pelagibacter sp.
TTATAAATATTAGCATAAATACTCATGAAATTCATTAATGCCCTCGTGGTGAAATTGGTAGACACAAAGGACTTAAAATCCTTGCCGCTTGCGGAGTGCCAGTTCGAGTCTGGCCGAGGGCACCAAAAATAGTTTTTATTAAATTTTTATAAACTCATAAATTTATGCAAAAATTATCCAGACATTATAGACCTGAAATTGATGGCTTAAGATGTATCGCAGTTATCTCTGTAATTTTTTATCATGCACAAATTACAATTTTTGGATTTCAGCCTTTTAAAGGTGGATTTATCGGTGTAGATATTTTTTTTGTTATTTCGGGATATTTGATTACTTCAATAATTTTAAAAGAGATTTTAGAAAAAGGAAGTTTTTCATTTAAAAATTTTTATAAAAGAAGAATAAGAAGAATATTACCAGTTTTAATATTTGTAATGTTAGTATCAATACCTTTCTCTTGGCTTTATATATATCCAATAGATTTAGTAAGTTACTCTAAATCAATCCTATATTCTTTAGGATTCAGTTCAAATTATTATTTTCATTATTCAGGGTTAGAATATGGATCACCAGAAAGTTTACTAAAACCTTTTCTTCATACATGGTCATTATCTGTTGAAGAACAATACTACATTTTATTTCCCATAGTATTGGTCATTGTATTTAAATATTTTAGACACGGTCTTATTTATTTTTTATTATTATGTTTTATTATTAGTTTAGCTGCTGCAGATTGGGGCAGTAAAAATTACCCCTCATTAACTTTTTATTTTCTTCACTCAAGAGTTTGGGAATTAATTTGTGGTTCTGTGATCGCATATTTTGAAATAAAAAAAGGTAATAGAAGTCAGAATCAAACTTTCAATCAAATACTTCCAATTTTTGGTTTATTTTTAATTTTTTATTCAATAATTTTTTTTGATACAAAAATATTTCATCCTTCATTTCATACATTGATACCCGTAATCGGTGTTACTTTAATTTTGTGGTTTACTAATAAAGACGACGTTATAAAAAAAATTTTATCTTATAAAGTTTTTGTTGGTATTGGTTTAATTTCTTATTCACTTTATCTTTGGCATTATCCCATTTTCTCTTTTGCAAAAAATCTAGAGATATTTTTTGATGAAAATTTAGGTAAACTAATTTTAATAATAATTACGTTCTTATTTTCTATATTTTCTTTTTATTTGATAGAACGACCATCAAGAAGGGTATATTCTTTTAAGACAGTTTTAATTGGATTAACTATCTCAACTTTTTTTATTTTTACTTACAACATTTCCGTTATAAACAAAGAAGGTTTTTCAAATAGAGTTAAAGTTAAAAATTATCAAGAAAATCACACTTATAATTATTTAAAAAAAGATGGAAAAGTTTGTTTTGGAAGAGAATATAATAATTTATGCAAATTTGGGTCTAAAAAAAAAGAATTAATTTTATTGGGTGATTCTCAATTAGCTAGCCTTTCTTTTGATTTATACAATAGAACAAAGTCTAATTTTACTTTTTTACCAATAACACATCCTGGATACTTTCATTTAAGAGATGCAAAGATGGTAAATAAACATACAAAAAAAGTTATTCCAGAATACGATGTAAAACGAGATGATATTGATAAAATATTAAAAAATTCAAAAAATAATATAATAATAATTGGTGGGGCGACTTCATTATATCTTTATAATAAAAGGGTTGAAGGAAGAGCAGCTCACTGGGACTCTATGTTTGTTGATAAAGTTTCTTTAGAATACAAATCAGCAAGTATTGAAAAAGCTTTTATTAATTTAATCAAAGATTTATCAATTTATAATGATGTTATTCTTTTATATCCAATCCCAGAAATAGGTGTCAATTTACAAAAAAAGAAATTTGAAAATATGGTGAGAGTGTTTAAATATAAATATTCTACCTTTTTAAGACAAAATAAGGAAGTTATTAATCTTTTCGATAATATTAATATTCCTCGAGTACATAAAGTTTACTCTTACAAAGCATTCTGTAATATAAAAATTGATTTATGCACTACTCATGATGACAATAATTTTTTCTTTTTTGATGGTTATCATCCTTCATTAGAAGGCACTAAGATGATTAACAATCTAGTTATTAAAAAAATTAATCAATTGGAAAATAAGCAATAAAAGTGGACAGATTTTATTAGCGGTCTTTAAATTAATGTATAGACTTTAAATCTATTAAGTATTTGATAATGATAAAAATTGATATAGTAATATTAAAGTTTTAAAATTTTAAAAAATGGCTAGTGATAATATAAATTGGGGAAAACCTCCTTCTGATAACATTTCTTTAGATGAGTGTGAATGGTATCATGCAATGGAAATCCCAGGCATTGGTGGTGATAATATTACTCCAAGCGTTTCTTTTGATTGCAGAGAAGATATAGGAAATATTTTAGGTAACCTTGATTACAATGGTAAAAAAGTTCTTAATCTTGGAAGTATAACAGGTTACTTGTCTTTCGAGGCGGAGCGAAGAGGTGGGGATGTAACATCTATAGATTTAAGTGTTGATCAATCACAAATGGCTAAACAACAAGCAACAGAACGTGATTGGGTTCCAAGAGCAAATGAAGATTGGAAACAAGACTTAAAAGCCTTTATGGATCGAGAAGTGTTAAGAAGAAATGCATTTTGGTTTGCTCACAAAGCACTTAATTCTAAATCTAGAATGCTAATATCACATGCAAATAATTTACCTAAAGAACTTGAGACGCATGATATTGGAATAATTTTTTCAGTTTTACTTCATATACGAGACCCTTTTCTTGCACTTCAAAGAATGTGCTCCCATGTTAATGAGAAAATTGTAATCACAGAATTAGGTGGCTACCCAACATATTTATTTAAATTAATTCCAAGTAGCACATATATTAAATATAAAGATTTTATAGCTAGATTAAAAAAAGATAATAAGACCTTAATAGATAAACTTCCAAATTTTATTGGTAAAAGGTTCAGAAATCCACCAGCAATGAATTTTTTACCTCAATACGGAAGGTCGGCTTCTAAGTGGTGGTCGTTTAAACCAGAAACAATAATTGCAATGTTAAAAGTTCTTGGTTTTGGAAAAACTACTGTAAATTATCATTATTACAAACATGTAAAAGGAAAAAAACAGTGGAACTTCACAGTTGTAGGAGAAAGAACTATTCCAATAGAAAAATGTGATTATGATTATGACGCTAATTAAAAAAATACATCATATACAAAAAGTACTTTGTTTCAGGATGAGGAAATCATTATAAAAATTGTAAATATTATAGATTACAAATAATGGTTAAACCTTTAATTATTTCTGATAAAAATAAAAAATCATTAAAAATTAAATCCTTTTTATTAAATAAAATTAATAAAATATCTAACTTAAAACCACAATTAACCATTGTGATAGGAGGAGATGGTTTTATGCTCCAAACATTAAAAAAAAATAAAGACTCATCAAAATTATTTTACGGAATCAATTCTGGGAATTATGGATTTTTAATGAATAAGTTTTCTCATGAAAAAACGATAAACAACTTATCTAAAGCAAAAATGATTATTATATATCCACTTGAAATGAAAATTAAGAATAAACAAGGTTTAATAAAAAAAAGTTTAGCAATTAACGAAGTTTCAATATTGAGACAGAGTAGGCAAGCAGCCTCTCTATCTATTAAGGTTGGATCAAAATTAATTATTAAAAAACTAGTTTCTGATGGTGTACTAGTATCAACACCAGCTGGAAGCACAGCTTATAATTTATCAGTACATGGTCCAATTTTAAGTTTAAATTCTAAAAAATTGTCTATAGCACCAATTAGTGCTTTTAGACCGCGAAGATGGATGGGAAAGATTGTAAGTGAAAAATCCACTATTGTTATCAAAAATTTAAATCCAACCAAAAGACCAATTAGTGCCGTTGCTGATAATATAGAAGTTAGGAATGCGAAAAGTATTACAATTAAAACAAACAATAAAATTAAATTTAACTTATTATATGATAACAACAGAAGTCTTCAAAAGAAAATTAAGATAGAACAAATAAGAAAAGAAACTTTTTAAAAAGTGATAAAAATATTAAAAAAATATCTATCCTTTGTGATTAAGAGAATCTTTGATGAAGAAATTCAAAAAGAACTTATTTTAAAAGCAAAATTACTTTCAGTAAAAAATAGATATTTTAAAAAAATTAAAGATCTTTCGGATATTGAATTTCAAGTCTATTCACAGTGGGGAGAAGATGGAATAATTGATTGGTTAATAAATAAATATCCAGAAATTCCAAAAATTTTCCTTGAAATTGGAACACAAGATTACAAAGAGTCTAATACCAGATTTTTATTAATTAATAAAAATTGGAACGGATTTATTATTGAAGCTGATAAAGCTGCAGTTGAAGATATTAAATCTCAAAGGATTTATTGGAAACATAATTTAAGAGCTATAAATGAATTTATAACGAAAGATAATATCAACAACGTTATTAAAAAATTTAATATCCCAAAAAAAATAGGTTTATTAAGCTTAGATATTGACGGTGTTGATTATTGGGTTCTCAAAAAATTATCAGCTTTAGATCCTTCAATTATAGTTTGTGAATATAATTCATTATTTGGACAAAAAAAATCAGTAACAGTACCTTATAAAAGTAATTTTATTAGATCAAAGGAGCATTATAGCAATCTTTATTATGGAGCTTCAATCAATGCATTCATAGATTTAATGAAGAAAAAAAATTATTTTTTAATAGGTACAAACTCCGCAGGTAATAATGCTTTTTTTGTGAAAAAAAATATTTGGAATAAGGTCAAAAAGCTTATTATAACGAAAAAGGTGTTTGTTTCAAAATTTAGAGAAAGTAGAAATATAAAAGGAGTATTAACTTTTTTAGAAAAAAAAAAATCTTTAGAACTTATTAAAAATAAATTTATGATAGATTTAAAAGATAATAGTAAAAAAAAAATTTTTAAATTAAAATTATGAAAAACACAATTATTGAAATAAGAAATAAGAAAATTCTTTATGCATTAATTATAAAAAAAAAAAGAAGATTTATCAAAAGCGGAGTTGATTTTATAACCAAAGATAATGATTTATTACAACTAGGATTTATTAATCATAAAAAAAATCATCATATTAAATCTCATATTCATTTAAAGAAACCTAGATTAATTAATTATTGTACTGAAGTGCTTTTAGTTGAAAAAGGCAAAGTTAAAATTAAATTTTTTGATAACAATAATTCTGATATTAAAAAAGACAAAATATTAAACAAGGGTGATATAATTATATTATTTCAAGGTGGGCACGGTTTTAAAATTCTTGAAAAAACGCAGATAATTGAAATTAAACAAGGCCCTTACGTTGAAGGTAAGGATAAAAAGATTATAAAAGGATAAAATTGTCTAAATTTAAAAAATTTATACCTGTCAATACTCCACTAATTAATAATAAAGATGCATTATCAGTGGCCAAAACAATTAAATCTGGGTGGATTTCCTCAGAAGGACCAAGTGTTAAAGAATTTGAAAAAAAAATTGCAAAATTTTTAGACCGAAGATTTGGATGTGCTGTAAGTAGTGGAACTGCTGCACTTGAAATTGCAATCAGGTCTTTGGGTTTAAATAAAAATGATGAAGTGATAATGCCTTCATTTACAATTATTTCTAATGCTATGGCAATTGTAAAAAGTTCTGCAAAACCAATTTTAGTCGATGTTAATTTAAATACATGGAATATAAAAATTGAAGATATTGAAAAAAAAATTACGAAAAAAACTAAGTGCTTAATGATACCTCATATTTACGGTCTAGCAAATGATATGGACAAAATATTAAAAATTACTAAAAAATATAATTTATATTTAATTGAAGATGCAGCTGAAGTTTTTGGGTTGAAATATAAAAATAAACAATGTGGAAGCTTTGGAGATATAAGTATTTTAAGTTTTTATGCAAACAAGCATATAACCACAGGTGAAGGTGGTATGTTATTAACAAATAATCCTAAATTAAATGAAAAATTTAAAGATTATAGGAATCTATGCTTTGGTTCAAAAAAAAATAGATTTAACCATTATGATATCAGCTGGAATTATAGGTATACAAATATTCAAGCAACATTAGGTTTAAGTCAACTCAAGAGAATTGGAAAAATAATTAAAAAAAAACATGAAATAGGTAATTATTACTATAAGCATTTCAAAAATATTAAAAATATTATTTTACAACCAAATAAACTTTCGTACTGTAAGAATATATATTGGGTCTTCGGAATAGTGTTAAAAAAAAACAATAAAAATAATATAAGCTCTGTTATTAAAAAATTACAAAGCAAAAATATTGGAACAAGACCTTTTTTTTGGCCAATGCATAAACAAGATGCTTTTAAAAAGAAAAATTATTTTAAGAATATAAAATTATCAAATTCAGAATTTATATCAAAAAATGGATTTTATCTTCCTTCTGGTTTAGGCCTAACATCAAAAGAATTAAAATTTGTTAAAGACACAGTAATTAGTATTTTAAAGTAATATATTTAAAAGATATTCTAAGTATTTATGAGTTTAAAAATATCAAAAATTATAAGATTTTTACTTTCAATTAAGTCCATTTTATTTATTAATTTATTAATAAGATTCAAAAAAATTTTTAATAAAAATTTAAAAGTAATTTTTTTTTATTTTCCAGTAAAATCTTATCAAGATAATATCCTAGAACTAATAGATGTAATAAAAAAAGAAAAGAATATTGAAGTTATTTTAGGTTATAATTTAGGCTCGTCAAATGAAGTCAAAAACTATGAAAAAGCTTTTTTTTTAAATCTTGGATATTTAAAATTTATAAAACAAATAGATATATTTTTAAGTAGTTATGTTGTGTATGATTTTCCTGACGCAGTAAATAAAATTTATATTAATCATGATATATATGACACTCCAATGGTTGATGTGGAAAAAGAAAAAAATTTAATAAAAACTTTAAAAAAATGTAATTACATTTTTTTATCTTCAGAAATTGCAATATCTGCTCTCCATAATAAAATTAATTACCATAGTGATGATATAATTGATAAAAAAAAACCACTTTTGATAAACACAGGCTACCTCAAATTAGATCATGTTCATGAAAAACTCAAAAATAACGAGTTAGATGAGGACTCAATTTTATTAGCACCAACATTATCTTCAATGTTAGTAGATTTCAATTTAGATGAATATTTAGACCCAATAATTAAAGAAATATTAGATAACAATGATTTTAAAATAATTTATAGACCTCATCCAGTAGATAAAGTTAATCCTAAAAAAAGTTTGGCTATTAATAGTATTTACGAAAAATATAAAAATAATAAAAATTTTAGTTTTGACCACAATACCTCTTATATAGAGAGCTATAAAAAATCTAAGATTTTAATTACTGATTTTTCTGGAACTGCATACACTTATGCTTTTTCAAAATTAAAACCAATTATATTTTTTTCAAAAAATGAAAATAATCTCATAAATAGTAATTTTAATGATTTATATTTTTTTAAAGATAGACTAAGAGTAGGAAAGATTGTTCAAAATATTGACAATTTAAATGAAGAAATTTGTTCTGTAGATAAAAACATTGAATTTTATTCAAATCAGATAAATTTATTGCGATCTGAAAGAATTAAATTTTTTAAAAATTCAATTGAACAAAACATACTAAGTTTAAAAAAAATATTAAATGTTAAAAAAAAATAAATGAAAATAGGCATTTATCTAGAGGGATCACCAGAAATGGGTGGTGGATTTTTTCAATCTTTAAAAGCATCCTTATTACTTCTTGATATTAAAAAATATACTAAGGAAATCGAATTAATTATTACAAAAGAAGAAACAAAAGAATACTTATTACAAAAAAAAATTAAGAATAAATTATTTAGCTTAAATAGAATATCAAATTATCTATCTCAACTGTTTGAAATAAACTCTTTTAATGATTTACTTAATAAGTTTAAGATAAATCATCCTTTTTATAATTTTATCAAAAACAACAAATATGATTTGATTATTTTTTTAGGACCATCACAAATGTCTAAATTTTGTAAAGATGTGGGGTTTATTTCCAATATATGGGATTTAGACCATAAGAAAAATAGTCAATTTCCTGAGCACAATTTAAGCAATATTTATGAAAACAAGGAAAAACTTTTTAAAGAAATTATTACCAGAGCCTTTAAGATAATTGTTCCGCATAAATCTAATAAAAATGATTTAATAAAATTTTATGGGGCTTCTGATGATAAAATTAGTATTCAAAATTTTATACCAATGCTTCCTACTATCTATAAAGAAAAATTAGATATAGTTAAATATGCTGAAATTTATCTTAAATTTGAATTGCCTAATAATAAAAAAATAATTTTTTATCCAGCTCAATTTTGGGCACACAAAAATCATAAATATATAATTGATGTTGCTGAAATTTTGAAATCAAAAAAAGATGATAAATATTTGTTTGTTTTTTGTGGAGGTAGTAAGGGTAATTCTGCTTATATAAAAGAACTAATCTTAAAAAATCAATTAGAAGATTATATAAAAATATTTAACTTTTTAAGTGATGATGAAGTCATTTCTCTTTATAAAAATTGTAATGCTGTGGTTATGCCAACTTTTTGTGGTCCTACAAACTTACCAATTTATGAGTCTTTCTTTTTCAAAAAAATTATATTTTATACAAAAAATTTGATTCCAGATGATCCTATTAACAATCATTTAATTCCAATTGATATTTCTTCACCTAAAGATTTGTATGCAAAACTAGAAATTTGTTTTGATAAAGAAAAATTAGAGAAAATAGTTACAGATAATTACGAATATTATAAATTGATTTGTAATGAAGATGATTTTAAGAAAAATTATGAAAAAATATTAGATGAATTTACTTATTTAGTTAATAGATGGAAATAAAGAAAATTTTAGTAATCTTAGTTTTAGGTTTGTTTTTAAGTAGCAAAAGTTATGCTGAAAGTAGTTGTTTAAAAATGTTAAATGGATATGTCCCTGATGACAATATGATAAAACTAGCTTACTTAACTAAAAAATCTTTAACATTTTATATTAACAATATTAGAAATATGAAGGATATAGATATTAAGGGATATGGATTTGATGACAGTATGGCAAATCAAATTGAAAAAAAATATAACTGTCCAAAAACAAAATTTGTTAAGGCCTACAACAGATATGGCATACCAAACCCTTTCAAGATAAATGGAAAACTACTTAAAGATTACACCAATCAAGTTATAGTGTTAGAAAAATAAATTTTAATGATCACTTGATCTTGGCACAATCCTGGCACAATACTGGCACAATCAATTATAAAATTAAGTTAAAAACTATTTTTGCAAAAATAATAAGTGTTGATTTAGTTGAGTGATGGTGCCCCCGCACGGAGTCGAACCGCGGACCTATTGATTACAAATCAGGAATAAAACTTTAAATAGGTATTTATTTCCAACAAAATCTATCAAATAACTTTCATCTAGTCACACTAGC
>CALSWN010000052.1 GCA_943841085.1 uncultured Candidatus Pelagibacter sp.
ATCCCAACGCCGATGAGGACTCTGCTTCAAAAGAAAAACTAGCATCATTTAGTTGCAATTTAGCTAAACCATCTTTGAGCTTTTGATACTCTGAACTATCTACTGGAAACAATCCACAAAATACAACTGGCTTGCTTGGTTTAAAACCTGGTAATGCTTCTTGAAGTGGTTTACTAGCGTCACAGATAGTATCTCCAACTTTTGTTTCTGATAGAACTTTTATTCCAGTTGTTATGAATCCAATTTCACCTGCATTTAACTCTTTGATATCTGTTGCTTTAGGTGTAAACACTCCAACTTTTTCTATTAGATATTCTTGATTAGTGGACATCATTTTTATTTTCATATTTTTTGAAATTTTTCCATTAATTACTCTTACTAAAATGACAACTCCTAAATATGTATCATACCAACTATCAACTAATAAACATTTTAGAACATCATTTTTTTTTCCTACTGGTCCTGGCAATGATTTAATAATTTGTTCTAAAATATTCTCTATGCCTTCACCAGTTTTTCCTGAACATGCTATAGCTTGATCTGTGTCAATGCCTATAACCTCTTCAATTTGTTTTTTTGTTTTTTCCAAGTCAGATGCTGGTAAATCAACTTTATTTAAAACTGGGACAATTTCATGATTAATATCAAGAGCTTGATAGACGTTAGCTAAAGTTTGCGCTTCAACTCCTTGAGTACTATCAACGATTAGAATAGACCCTTCACATGCATATAAAGATCTACTAACTTCATAACTAAAATCTACATGACCTGGTGTGTCGATAATATTTAAAATATAATCTTTACCGTCTTTTGCTTTATAATTAAGTTTAACCGTCTGAGCTTTAATTGTTATTCCTCTTTCCCTCTCTATATCCATCGAGTCTAAAACTTGAGCTTTCATTTCTCTTTCAGTAAGTCCTCCACAACTATGAATGATTCTGTCGGCAATAGTAGATTTACCATGATCTATATGTGCAATAATTGCAAAATTTCTGATGTTATCAATAGTGCTCATATTTAAGATCTTATTTTTGCACCGGTCTTATCTTCTACTGTAGAAATTATAAGTTGATTAATTCTATCTAAATCCTCGTCTTTTAAAGTTTTTTCTGAAGATTGAATAGTAACATTTAATGCTATTGATTTTTTTCCTTCAGGAATATTATCTCCTTCGTATACATCAAACACTTTTACTGCTCTAATTAAATCTTTATCTATCTTAGAAATTACTTCTATTAATTCTTGTACATGAAAATTTTTATTTAACACAAATGCAAAATCTCTTTCCGATTTTTGATAGTCTGAGTATTTATATTGAGTTTTTTGATTATTTAATGATTTTTTAGTTTGTTTGATATTGTCTAAAAATATTTCAAATCCTGCTAGAGACTCAGTTTTTATATCTATTTTTTTTAAAATAATTGGGTGAATTTCTCCAAAATAAGCCACTACTTTTTCTTTATCTTTGTTAAGAAATATTCTTCCTGATTTTCCTGGATGATAGTAACTAGGAGTTTTGTCATCTATATATAATTTATTTTGATCAAATCCTGATTCTACTAAACTTCTTACAACGTCTTGCTTCACATCAAAAACATCAACCAACCTATCTTTTTCAAGCCAATTTAATCTAGAAATCTTACCGGCACGTAATCCACATACTACTGTCTCTTGTTGACCAGGCTGTGATCCTGAAAAGATTGGGCCAATCTCAAATAATGAAATATCTTTAAATCCTCTATCTAAATTTTTATTTAGATAAATAATTAAATTAGAAAAAATAGAACTTCTTAAAACATTGAGATCTGAACTTATAGGGTTTACGATTTTAACTTCTTCATTATTTTCTAAAAATAACTTATTAATCTTAGAGTCAGTAAAAGACCACGTTATAGTTTCTATAAAACCTTTAGATGCAATCGATCTTTGAAGAAAATGAAACAATCTTTGTTTTTTATTTAGTGTAGGCTTAGTTCTGCTTTTTTCAGGTTCTACAATTTGAATTTTATCATACCCATGTATTCTTACTAATTCTTCAATAATATCTATTTCTTGTTCGATATCAGGTCGCCAGGATGGTACTTTCAAGATTAATGCTTTTTTTTCTTTTTTAATTTCAAATCCTAGTTTGTTCAGGATTTTTATCATTTCATTTTGTTTAATACTAAAACCAGTAATCTTTTCAAATGATGATATTTCAAATTTTATAATTTTTTTCTTAATATTTTCAACTTTTTGAATATCAAATTTACTAACTTCACCACCACAAATTTTTTTCACTAGCTCTGCTGCTCTCTGAAGACCTTGTTCTACTGATAAAGGATCTATGCCTCTTTCAAATCTAAATTTTGCATCTGTATCTATATTTAAGACTTTTGAAGTCTTTCTAATCGATCTAGGAATAAAATAAGCTGCTTCAATTAAAACATTTTTAGTTTCTAATTCAGTTCCAGATCTAGTGCCCCCAATTATTCCTCCTAGACCTAACACACCCGAATTATCGGTAATCACACACATATCATTTTCAAGCTTATAATCTTTGTTGTCTAGAGCTTTAAAAATTTCTCCTTTTTTTGAATTTCTAACTATTATACCTTTATCAATTTTGTCCGCATCATAAGCATGCAATGGTCTATTTAAATCAAACATCACATAATTAGTAATATCCACTATTGCTGATATAGGTTTCTGACCTAATGAAATAATCTTTTCTTTTAACCATTTAGGACTTTCTGTATTTTTTACACCACTAATTAAACAGCTTCCAAATATGTTGCATCCTTGATTTTTTTCTTTAGTTATTTTAATATTAATTTTTTGCTTATTTTTTTGAATTAATTTTATTTTTTTTTTATCTATCAGTGTACCTGATCCAGCAGCAGCTAAATCTCTTGCTAACCCCTTTACGCCTAGACAATCTGCTCTATTTGGTGTGATTGAGATATCAATTATATTTGAAGTATTTCTTGGAAAATAATTTTTACCAACTTTATTATTATATTTTGAGTTTGAAAGTTCAGCAATACCATCACTTTTTTCAGACAAATTCAATTCTGACTCAGAACAAAGCATTCCATATGATGTTATGCCTCTTATTTTACTAACCACTAGCTTCATTTGATTTTTTGGTATAACTGCACCTGGTGGAGCATAAATTGTTAATAATCCCTCTTTTGCATTTGATGCACCACAAACCACTGTAACTATTTTTTTTTTTCCAATATCTACATCACAAACTTTCAATCTGTCTGCTCCAGGATGTTTTTTTGTCTTTAATATTTTAGCTATTAAAAAACTATCCAATTCAGTGGATTGGGATTCAACACTCTCTACTTCCAGTCCGATTTCTGTCAATTTATCTATAATTTGATTTTCACTAAACTTAGTATCAAGATGTTCCTTAAGCCAATTAGTGGTTATTTTCATCTACTTAGACCTCTATAATTTGTTGGCACATCTAATGGATCAAATCCAAAATGATTTAACCATCTATAATCACAATCAAAAAATGCTCTTAAATCATTAATTCCATATTTGAGCATTGCCAATCTATCTATTCCAATACCAAAAGCATAACCTTGATATTTTTTGGTATCTATTTTTACATTTTTTAAAACATTTGGGTGCACCATTCCACATCCTAAAATTTCTAGCCATTTATCACCTTCACCAATTACTATTTTTCCATCTTTAATTTCATATCCAATATCAACTTCAGCAGAAGGTTCTGTAAACGGAAAGTGACTTGGTCTAAACCTCATTTTTATTTTATCAATCTCAAAAAATTCTTTGATAAAATAATCTAAACATCCTTTTAAGTGTCCCATATTTATATTTTTATCAATATGTAACCCTTCAACCTGATGAAACATTGGTGCATGCGTTTGGTCACTATCAGATCTATAAGTTCTACCAGGAGCAATAATTTTAAAAGGAGGCTTTTCTTTAAGCATTGTTCTAATCTGTACTGGTGAAGTGTGTGTTCTTAATAATAACTCTTTTTTATTATCTAGATAAAAAGTGTCATGCATGTCACGTGCAGGGTGGTTATCAGGTGTATTTAATGCTGTAAAATTATTATATTCATTTTCAATATCAGGACCTTCTTCTACACTAAAACCGATCTCAGAGAATATAGATGATATTTCATCAATCGCTTGTGAAACTGGATGGATCTTTCCTTTAAAAAAAGGTCTTTCAGGTAATGTTATGTCTAATTTTTCTTTTTCTAATTTTTGATTTATTTCTTTACTCTCAATTTCCTGAATTTTTTTTACTAATTTATTTTGAAGTTCATCTTTCACAGTATTTAATTCAGATGCAAATTTTTTTCTTTCTTCTTCTGCAACAGAACCTAACTTCTTAAACTGTGATGAAACGAGTCCATTTTTACCAAATAGATCATTTTTAATTTCATTAATTTGATTTAAATTTAAATCTTCTTTTAACTTTAAAAAAAATTCATCTTTAATTTTTTTAATATCAGACATAATGACAGATTATTTCTTCACCAAAGAAAAACAATAGCGAAGATTAATTTAATGCAGATTGTGCTTTTTGAACGATTGTTTTAAAGGCTGCTGGGCTATCGTATGCTATTTCAGCTAGTATTTTTCTATCTAATTTAATTCCACATTTAGATAGGCCGTTAATAAATTTTGAATAAGTTAATCCCTCTGATCTTACACCTGCATTAATTCTTTGAATCCATAAAGATTTGAATTCTCTTTTTTTAGCTCTACGATCTCTGTAAGCATATTGCATAGCTTTTTCCATAGCTTGCTTTGCAACTCTAATTGTACTTTTTCTTCTGCCCCATTGACCTTTAACAGCTTTTAAAACTTTTTTATGTTTAGCGTGACTTGTTACACCTCTTTTTACTCTTGCCATTTTATCCTCTTAAACTGTAAGGCATGTACGATTTTACTATTTTACTATCCTGTTTGGACATAGTAGTTGTGCCTCTTAATTTCCTAATTTGTGAATTTGTCCTTTTGATCATGCCATGTCTTTTCCCTGCTTGAGCCATCATAACCTTTCCCGAAGCCGAGATCTTAAATCTTTTTTTTGCTGAACTTTTAGTTTTTAATTTAGGCATAATTCTGCGGTCTTATACAAATATTGGAATAGATTTACAACCTCTTTTAAGCCTTATAAAGGCTGAATAACCATAATCATTTGCTTGCCATCAAACTTTGGTTCCAATTCCACTTTACCAATAGCTTGCATGTCAATTTTTATTTTATTCATTAATTCTTTACCTAAATGAGAATGTTGAAGTTCTCTACCCTTAAATCTAATGGTGAATTTCACTTTATCACCTTTTTCAATAAACTTTTTTGCATTTTTAACTTTAAAATCATAATCATGAGTTTCTGTAACAGGTCTCATTTTTATTTCTTTCAAAGAAACTATTTTTTGTTTCTTTTTTGCAACATTAGCCTTTTTCTGAGCATCATATTTAAATTTTCCCATATCTATAATTTTACACACAGGTGGTTTTGCATTGGGAGCTATTTCGATTAAATCCAAACCTTGCTCTTTAGCTATTGTTATAGCTTCATTGGTATTTAATATCCCTAAGTTATCCCCGTCGCTACCTATAACTTGAACTTCAGGTGAAGAAATTCTATTATTAGACCTTGGGCCTCTATCTTTAGTTCTTTTTTGAAAGTAGTTCTGTTTAAAATCTGCCACTTAATTTGAAGATGCTTTATTTAAAGCTGAAAATTTTTTTAGAAATAATTTTAAATCCATATTTTCTTGTTTATTAGTATCCAATCTTCTAATCGTTACTGTGTTAGTGTCAACTTCTTTTTTACCACAAATTAACAAAAGTGGTACTTTTGACACTGAATGTTCTCTAATTTTATAATTCAGATTATGATTTTTTAAATCTACTTCAGATGTAATGCCCATATTAATAATTTCTTTATTTACTTTTTTTGCATATTCATCGAATTCTTCTGAAATAGGAATTACGATTACCTGCATGGGTGATATCCAGAATGGAAATTTACCTGCATAATTTTCAATTAGTATTCCTATGAAACGTTCTAAAGACCCAAACAGCGCCCTATGTAGCATCACTGGAATTTTTTTATTTCCATCTTTGTCTATAAACGATGCATCTAATCTTCCTGGCAAATTTAAGTCTACTTGTAATGTCCCACATTGCCAATCTCTACCAATAGCATCTCTTAAAACAAATTCAATTTTAGGACCATAAAATGCTCCTTCCCCTTTATTGATAGTATATTCAAGTTTAGATGCTTTAACTGCATCCAATAAAGCTTTTTCAGCTTTATCCCAAACTTTGTCATCACCAACTCTTAAGTCTGGTCTATCTGAATATTTTAATATTACATTTTCAAATCCTAAATCCTTATAAATGTCTAAAATTAAATTTGTAACGATTAAGCATTCTTTTGTAATTTGATCTTCAGTACAAAAAATATGTGCATCATCTTGCGTAAAGGCCCTAACTCTTAATAATCCATGTAAAGCTCCTGAAGGTTCATATCTATGCACCTTTCCAAATTCAGAAATTCTCAAAGGAAGATCTCTATAACTTTTTAATCCCTGGTTAAATACTTGAATATGACCTGGGCAATTCATAGGTTTAATCGCAAATATTTTTTCATCTGGCGTTTGAGAAGTGTACATGTGTTCTCCATACTTTTCCCAGTGTCCTGATTTTTCCCATAGAGCTCTATCTAAAATTTCTGGTGTGTTCACTTCTTTATAGCCTGCTTCTTCTTGTCTGCTTCTCATATAAGCAACAAGTTTTTGAAATAATTTCCATCCCTTTTCGTGCCAAAAAACTGAACCTGGACTTTCCTCTCTAAAATGAAATAGATCCATTTCTTTGCCTAATTTTCTATGATCTCTTTTTTCAGCTTCTTCTATTCTTTTTAAATAATTGTCCAGATCTTTCTTAGAAGCCCAGCTTGTTCCATAAATTCTTTGTAACATTTCATTGTTTGAATTGCCTCTCCAATAGGCTCCCGAGACTTTCATTAATTTAAAATGTTTTCCAATTTTTCCAGTCGAAGATAAATGTGGACCTTTACACAAATCGTGCCATTCACCGTGAAAGTATATCGAAACATCTTCCCCTTTTGGAATGCTCTCAATAATTTGAGCTTTGTAAATCTCTCCTTTTTCTTTAAAATGAGAGATAGCTTTGTCTCTATTCCAAACTTCTCTTGTAGTTAAAACATCCCTATCAACAATTTCCCTCATCTTATTTTCAATTTTACTTAAGTCTTCCTCTGTAAATGGTTCTTTTCTAGAAAAATCATAATAAAACCCATTTTCAATAACTGGGCCTATTGTGACTTGAGTACCGGGAAAAATCTCCTGTACTGCCATAGCTGTAATGTGAGCTGTATCATGTCTAATTGTTTCTAAACCTTCCTTATCCTTTGATGTAAAAATTTTAACTTTACAGTCTTTATCAATTATAAAACTCAAATCTCTAAGTTCGCCATTTACACTAATTACTGAAGCTTGCTTAGATAAAGATTTACTAATTTTTTCAGCAACCTCTAGTCCCGTAATTTGGTTGGAAAATTTAATATTTTTTCCATCTGGTAATGTAATTGTTGGCATTTAATTTAATAACTTTTTGTATTCTGCATAAGTAGAAAAGCACATTTTTTCAACATTAAATTTTTTAATTATATTTTTTCTACCTTCATTACCTAATAATTTCAATGTAGATTCATCTAAATTTAATACTTTTAGAATTTTATTACTTAAAGACATTGAGTTTCCAGCCTCAAATAAAAAACCTGTTTTATTGTCTAATAATGTTTCGTTAGAACCTCCAATATTACTTGCCAAAACTGGTTTTTTCATAGATTGAGCCTCTACGACAACTCTACCAAAGGCTTCTGGTTCTATTGATGCTGAAACTATCAAATCAGAAATCTTATAGGCTATTGGCATATTCTTACAATTATCTATAAATCTTAATTGATTTGTTAATCTATGTTGCTCTACTAATCTTTTCAATTTTTTAGTATAAACATTTCTGCCTTGATCATTACCAAGAATTACTGCATAAAAAGATTCGTATCCTAATTTTTTATTTACTAAACTAAGAGCTTGAATAAACATCTCTTGCCCTTTCCAAGGTGTTAATCTTCCTGGTAATAAAATTAATTTTTTACTTTTGTCTATTTGCCAATCTACAAGCAACTGTCTCTCTTGCGTCTCCGTAGTGGTTGATGGATCAAAATAATCTACATTAATACCTCTATAGATTACTAAAAATTTTTTTTTTAAACTTAAATTTTTAAAATAGTTTTTATTTATATGGGAAAAAATAAAATTTGACCCTGCAATAACTAAGTCTGCTCTAACCATTACAGAATTGTAGAATTTTTTTATCTTGTTATTAAAATTATAAGTACCGTGGAATGTAGTAACAAATTTTTTACGTGTAAGTTTTGTAGCAAATAAGCAAGACCACGCTGGAGCTCTGCTTCTTGCATGAACAATAGAAATATTATTAAATAAAATAATAAAAACTAACATTATCGTGTTGAAAAAAATTAAAATTGGATTTTTACTATGGACTGGAAGTTTTATTAACTTAACTTTTTTTTTATCTATATATTTTATTAAATCACCACCACTTGTAACTATATAAGACTTACATTTATTTTCATATAAATAGTGCGCAAGATCATAGCAGCCTGTTTCTGCTCCTCCATAACCTAATTTGGGTATCACTTGTAAAACTTTAATTTCTGAGGACATTTGATAAACTTATATATTAAGAATTACCTCTAATAAACTGATATGAACAAATTTAAATACTTAAAAATCTCAAAAAATAAGAAAATTAGATATTTAAGTAATTATAAAAAAGATTCTCTTTACATAATTTTTCTTCATGGTTTCATGTCTAATATCGAAGGTGAAAAACCTAGTATAATATTCAAATATGCAAAAAAAAACAAAATAGGATTTCTTGCTATTGAATATTCTGGTCATGGAAAATCTTCAGGAAAATTTACTAATGGAAATATCAGTAAATGGACAAAGGAAGTTCAAATTTCTATCAAAAAAATAGTTAAAAAAAATGATATTATTTTAATTGGTTCTAGTATGGGGGCTTGGTTGTCTCTTAATCAATTTAAATATTTTAAAAAGCAAATTAAAGGATTTATAGGAATAGGCTCTGCTCCTGAATTTTTAGAAAATTTAATGTGGAAAAAATTTACAAAAAAAATGAAAAATGAAACTGTAAGAAAAGGGATTTATCAATTAAAACATGGAAATTATCAATATCCAATTACTTATCAGTTAATAAAAGACGGAAGAAAAAATAAAATTTTAAATAAAAAGATTAATTCAAATATTAACGTCACCATGATACATGGCAACAAAGATAATGTTGTACCCAAAAACTATTCAAAAAAAATTTTGAAAATATTCACAAAAGCTAAAAAAAAATTAATTATAATTAAGAATGGTGATCATAGTCTTTCAAGTAAAAGAAATCTTCAAAAAATAATTTTAGAGCTAAATAAAATTGTTTTTAATATAATTTAACCCCTCTACATAAGTGGGAAATTTTAATCTATAATTAAAGAATTCTTTCATCTTTTTATTATTTATTTTTTTTGAATCTTTATAAAAATTTTTAACCATCTTACTTTCTATGTCTTCAACCTCAATTACTTCAATATTTTCAATATTCAATAATTTGGCACCATATAATGTTATCTCTTGAGATGATGTAGGCTTATCATCAGATAAATTGTATATTTCTCCTGATCTAAATTTAGTTAAAGACTCAAATAATATGTTTCCAATATCATCTACGTGTATTCTTGAAAAGTAATGGTTCTTTTTATTAACTAATTTTGCAGTACCTGATCTTAATCTGGCTAATATATTTTCTTTGTTTGAATAAATTCCTGATAATCTAAGTACTTGTATTGGTAAGTTATATTTTCTTTTTAATGATATCCATTCATTTTCAGCTTTTAATCTTGAAATACCATTTTTAGTCGTTGGTTTTGTTTTACTATTTTCATCCACCCAACAACCATCATGATTTCCATAAACACTAGTTGCAGATAAATAAGTTATCCATTTTGCTTTTGATTCTTTTATATATTTTGAAAATTGTTTAGTAACTATATCAATCTCCTCTATTGGGGGAATAGAAATTAAAATATGATCTGACTCCTTTAGTTTTGAAATAAGAGCATAATCGTAATTTTTATCTTTTAATAAGTAATTTTGATATTCTATTCCGTTAAAGGTCTTTTTCGATGTTTCACTTCTTGAAGTTGTAGATAGGTTAATATTATATTTTTTTAAATTAATCTTATTTATAAAATTTTTTGCTACTTGACCAAACCCAAAACAAAAAATATTCAAATTTTTCACTTTAACTTACTTCACTTATAATCGGTTTTAAGCTTATTGGATTAGAAATTTTATCAAGCATTTCTTTAGGGCATACCTGTATGAAATTAGAAATTTCATCATCAAAATTTTCAATTAATTTTTTTGATAAATTAGAATCTGTTTCTAAATAATGTTCTTCGATCAAAGCCTTTAAATAATTTATCCAATAATCTGTTTCGAGAGATTGCCAAATTACACTTTCAGAATTTACTTTTTTTTCAAAATCACTATTTGGATCATAAATAAATGCCATTCCGCCCGTCATACCAGCACCAAAATTATCTCCAACTTCTCCAAGTACCACAACAGTGCCCCCTGTCATATATTCACAAGCATTTGAATCACAGCCTTCAATAACAGCATTAGCTCCTGAATTCCTTACTGCAAACCGTTCTCCAGCTTGTCCAGCTGCAAAAAGTTTTCCTGATGTTGCTCCATATAAAACTGTATTGCCAATTATCGTATTCTTATTAGAAATTAAGTTACTTTCATCTGATAGCTTAATTGATAATGTCGCTCCCGATAGACCCTTTCCAACATAATCATTTGCATCACCACGAAGGACAAGCTTTAAACCTTTTGTTGCAAATGCACCAAAAGATTGACCAGCAGATCCTTTAAACTTAAGTGTTAAGAAATCAGCTTGTAATTTATTGTTACCGTATTTTTTATACAAATAATGAGATATTCTTGTTCCAACAGTTCTGTGTGTATTTTTAATGTCGAATTCTTTACAGAGTATTTTTTCTTTTTCTAAATCATCATCAATTTTAGGAATAATTTCTTGATCAAGAGTATCAGGCACAAAATTTATTTCTTGTTTTTCACAATATCTCAAATTTTCTCCTGGATCTGCTTGAACAAAAAGCGGATTTAAATCTAGGTCATCTAAATTTGCTGAAGCTTTACTAATTTGTCTTAATAAATCAGTTCTACCTATAATTTCATTCAAAGATCTGAAACCTAATTGAGCTAAAATTTCTCTAACTTCCTGAGCAATAAAGGTGAATAGATTTACTACTTTGTCTGGAGTACCGGTGAATTTTTTTCTTAACTCATCATCTTGGGTGCAAACACCAACAGGACAAGTATTCGAATGACATTGTCTTACCATTATACAACCCATTGCCACAAGCGCTGTAGTTGCTACACCATATTCTTCAGCTCCCATCATTGCAGCTATTACAACATCTCTTCCCGTTTTAATTCCACCATCAGTTCTAAGCGTTATTTTGTGTCGTAAGTTGTTAAGAGTTAAAACTTGATTAGCTTCTGTTAAACCCATTTCCCATGGAATTCCAACATATTTAACACTTGTTTGTGGCGTGGCTCCTGTTCCTCCATTATGACCAGATATTAAAATTATATCTGCCTTTGCTTTTGCTACACCTGCTGCAATAGTTCCAATACCAGATGATGCAACTAATTTTACACCAACTCTAGCTTTTGGATTGATTTGTTTAAGGTCATAGATTAATTGAGCCAAATCTTCAATAGAATATATGTCGTGGTGTGGTGGAGGTGATATCAATGTTACTCCTGGGGTCGAATGTCTTAATCTTGCAATTTCATTTGTAACCTTGAATCCTGGCAGCTGTCCCCCTTCGCCAGGCTTTGCTCCTTGTGCAATCTTAATTTCAATTTCATTACAGTTATTTAAATAATTAATAGTTACACCAAATCTTGCAGAAGCAATTTGTTTTACTCTAGAATTGGCGCTATCACCATTATCCATTTTGATAAATCTTTTTTCATCTTCTCCACCTTCTCCACTGCACGAAGCGCCTTTAATTCTATTCATTCCTATTGCTAATGTTTCATGAGCTTCTTTTGAAAGAGCTCCATGAGACATACTTCCACTTCCAAATCTTTTTAAAATATTTTCTATTGGTTCTACTTCAGATATAGCTATTGTAGGATTTAAGTTTCTTTCTCTAAAACCAATTAGGTCTCTTAAATGTATTGGAGGTAGATTATAAATTCCTTCAACATATTTTTTGTATCCCACAAAAGAATTTGAGCCAACCGAGCTTTGTAATAAATGCATCAACTTGCCCTGATACTGATGAGTTTCTCCATTTTTTCTATATCTATATAAACCTCCAATCGGCAAAACTGAATTATTATCTTCAAACGCTTGTTTGTGAATAATTCTTAATTTTTTTTCTATCCCACTAAGCCCTATTCCAGAAATTTTTGAGAGAACTCCAGGAAAATATTCTGATGCTATGGTTCTGCTTAATCCAACCGTTTCAAAATTGCATCCACCTCTGTAGGAACTTAAAACTGATATTCCCATTTTAGACATTATTTTTAACAAACCATAATTTACTGATTGGATGAATCTTTTTATACATTCATCATAACCAAATTTACCAAATAATTTTTTTTCAAACCTTTGGTATAAACTATCTAATGCCAAATAAGGATTTACTGTTGTGGCACCAACACCAATAAGAGTTGCAAAAGAATGGGTATCTAATGCTTCAGCAGTTTGCGCATTAATAGATGTATAGCCTCTCAATTTTTTTTTAATAAGATGAGTATTTATTGCACCAACACTTAAAAGCATAGGTATTGCTAACCTGTGGTCCGAAACATTTTTATCGCTTAAAATCAGTTGTGTAATACCTTTTCTCACTGAAATTTCAGACTCATGTTGAATTCTTTTAATCGCTTGATCAAGGTTATCTTTTTTGGAAAAAGTACAATCAATTGTAACTGAATTTTTACCAAAAAAATTAATAAATTTTTCTAATTGTGAATTGGACAAAATAGGACTATTCAAAACATATATATTGTCTTTTGTTAAATTATTAAAATCTAAAATATTTCCAAGATTTCCAAATCTTGTTTTTAAACTCATAACTTTATTTTCTCTCAAAGAGTCGATCGGTGGATTTGTAACTTGGCTAAAATTTTGTCTAAAAAAATGATAAAGAGGTCTATATTTATCAGATAATACTGCAAGTGGTGTATCATCACCCATTGAACCGGTTGCTTCTTTCGCATCTTCAGCCATTGGGTGTAGAATTAGTTCTAAATCTTCCAGACTGTATCCAAACGAATGTTGTCTTTTTCTAAGATCTTCTCCAGAAAAAATAGGTTTTTCATTTTTAATTACTAGCTTTTTATCTAACTCAATAATCTGACTATTAAAATGCTTGTATTCCTTTGATAAAAAATCTTTAATTTGACTATTAGTAAATACTTTACCTTTTTCTATTCGCACACCAATTATTTCTCCTGGTCCTAATCTTCCTTTGGTTATTATTTTTTTTTCATCTAACTGAATCATCCCAGTTTCTGACCCAGCACAAAGAATTTTATCTTTTGTAATTGTATATCGCATTGGACGAAGCCCATTTCTATCTGTTGCAGCAATTACCCATTCATTATCTGTTCCAGCAATAGCTGCTGGGCCATCCCATGGTTCCATTGTACTATTTAAAAAATTGAATAATTGCTGATGATCTTTAGAGAGTGTTTTGCTTTTTTTTGACCAAGCATCGGGAATTAACATTAATTTTGCTAATGGCGCAGATTGACCAGAAATATTTAATAATTCAAATACATTATCTAATGCTGCTGAGTCTGATGCGCCAGGTTGTATAACTGGTTTTAAGTTTTCCATATCATTAAATAACGGACTTTCCATTTCTTGTTCATGAACTTTCATCCAATTGTAGTTTCCCTTAAAAGTATTTATTTCACCATTATGTGCAACAGCTCTAAATGGTTGAGCTAGATCCCAACTTGGAGCTGTGTTAGTGGAAAATCTCTGATGAAATATTACAAATCTAGAAATAAATTTTTCATCTTTTAAGTCTAAGTAAAAGTCAGCAATTGACTCTGCTAAAAACATTCCCTTATAAATTATTGATTTAGAACTAAGAGAACAAATATAAAACCCCTCCAATTGATTGTTGATTGCTTTATTTTCAATTTTTCTTCTTGATTCATAAAGTTTTCTTTCTAATGTTTTGCCAGTTAAGTTTTTGTCGTTATGCTTAAATAATACTTGAGCAATTTCAGGTCTTGTAAGGTTAGCTTTTTCACCTAGAACTTTTGGATTGACAGGAACTTGCCTCCAGCCATAGATGCTAAAATTACTTTTAGTAAGCTCACTTTCAATTAAAGTTCTTGCATTTTCCTGAGCTTCATAATTGTTTCTAGGTAAAAAAATCATTCCTACACAAATTTCTGATCCATCGTGTTTATGACCAGTGATTTCTATTTTTTCAGAAAAAAAATCAGAAGGAATTTCTAAATGAATTCCAGCTCCGTCTCCTGTTTTGCCATCTGCATCGACTGCCCCCCTATGAAAAACTGCTTTCAGCGCACTAATTCCATATTCTACTACTTTCCTGGATTTTTTACCCTCAGTAGAGGTTATTAAGCCTACTCCACAAGCATCATGTTCCATGCTTTTAGAGTAAACATGATTATCTTCTAAAAGTTTGCGATTTTTAAAATAGTTTTTCATTACGCAACTTTTGTTGATTTGGTTTCTTTGCTTTCTAAAAACAATCTAATCGACTCTGCTGCATCTCTTCCATCTTTAATGGCCCAAACTACTAAAGAAGCACCTCTAACTATATCGCCAGCAGCAAATACTCCTTGCAAATTACTCTCCATCGTATTGAAATCAACTTTAAGGGTGCCCCATTTGGTTAGCTGTAAATTATCTGAATTAAATAACTTTGGTAAATTTTCGGGGTCAAATCCTAATGCTTTTATAACCATGTCAACTTTGATATTAAATTCTGAATTTTTCTGTATCTCCGGTTTCCTTCTGCCACTATCATCCGGTTCACCTAATTTAATCTTATCTACAATTAGACTTTCAACTTTATTTTTTCCAATAAATTCTTTGGGATTGGACAGCCAAACAAATTCAACACCTTCTTCCTCAGCATTTCTTACTTCACGGGCTGATCCTGGCATATTTTCTCTGTCTCTTCTATATAAACATTTTACTGATTTTGCATTTTGTCTTACTGAAGTTCTAACACAATCCATTGCTGTGTCACCACCTCCTATTACTACAATATCTTTCCCTTCTGCATTTAAAGTTCCGTTATCAAATAATTCTACCTCATCTCCTAATCCTTTTTTATTAGATGCTGTTAAAAATTCCATTGCTGGAAAAATATTTGCTAAATCTTTACCAGGTAAATCTACTTCCCTTGCTTTGTAAACACCTGTAGCTATTAAAATTGCATCATGCTTTTTTCTCAATTGTTCTAAACTTATATCTTTTCCAACTTCAAAATTTTGAATAAATTTTATCCCACTTTTTTTCAATAGCTCTGTTCTTCTTTCCACTACAAATTTTTCTAGTTTAAAATTCGGAATTCCATAAATCAATAAACCACCTGATCTATCATAACGATCATATACTGTAATTTGATAACCTAATTTCCTTAGCTGTTCACCAGCAGCTAAACCTGCCGGACCTGCACCAATAATGCCTATACTTTGATTCTTTTCACTTTGAACTTCAATGGGTTTTACCCATCCCTCTTTCCAAGCTGTGTCCGTTATGTATTTTTCCACAGATCCTATTGTAACTGTTCCATGCCCAGATTGTTCGATAACACAATTACCTTCACATAATCTATCTTGTGGACATATTCTTCCACAAACCTCTGGCATATTATTTGTGCTTTGGGCTAACTCGTAAGCTTCTTTTACTCTCCCTTCTGCTGTCAGTTTTAACCAATCAGGAATGTTATTACTTAAGGGGCAATGCACTTGACAAAATGGAACACCACACTGTGAAC
>CALSWN010000053.1 GCA_943841085.1 uncultured Candidatus Pelagibacter sp.
AAAAAAAGAAGAGATATTGCTAGTATTTACAATCAACACCTAGATAGTAACAATTTAATTTTACCTATTGAAAAAAGATATGCAAAATCATCTTTTCACTTATACGTAGTGCTGGTAAATAATACCAAAAAAAAAGTAAGAAATAATTTAATTATTTTTTTAAAAAAAAATAAAATTTTTACAAATATTCATTACAAACCAATTCATTTACAGCCTTACTTTCAAAAATTTGGATTTAAGAAAGGTGACTTTAAAAATGCAGAAAAATATTATGAAAAAGCTATTAGCTTGCCAATACATCCTAATTTAAAAAAAAAAGAAGTAATGACAATAATTAAAAAGATTAATAATTTTTTTAAATAAAAATTATATTTAAGACATTTTATGAAAAATTATTTAAAAGAGCTTAAGATAATATTTAGCATACTACCTATTAGATTAAGAAAAAGAATGCAATTTATGTTGTCGATGTTATCGATTAGTGGCTTTTTAGAAAGTTTAACGATAGGTTTATTTATTCCGTTAATTGCAATAGTTTCAGAAAAAAAAACTAACTTTCCATTTTTAAATAATTTTTATGATTTCAGCAAAATTGAAATCGATGAAATTTTATTTCTAATTATTATTCTAATTTTAGTAGTATATTTAATTAAATCAGTTTTTTTAACATACCTAGAATTTGGAATACAAAAATTAATTAACGATATAAGAGTAGAGCTGACATCATTATTATTTAGAAAATATGTCAACTCTCCATACAAGTTTCATTTAAAAAATAATTCATCTATTTTATTGAGAAACTTAACTGTAGAGATAGTAGCTTTTTGCCATGGCATTATAGGTCCAATCTTAATACTAGTTAAAGAGTTTTTTATTATAATGTTTATAATCATATTATTATTTATGTTTGATTATAAGATAAGTATTTTTACATTCTCATTTGGAATAATTCTTATTTTTTCAATTAAAAAGATTTTAAGAAAAATACTTTATTCTTTGGGATTAAGAGGAATGAAGTACAGAGGAGAAGCTAATAAAATTATATTAGAGTCATTTCAAGGTATTAAATTTATAAAATCTTATAAAATTGAAAACAATTTTGTAAACAGATTGCTAAAAAATTTAGAGATAAATGCTGAAGTTAAGTCAAAAGAGACTGCAATTCAAAGTGTGCCAAGAATTTGGATTGAGTTATTAGTACTTATTACCTTATCATTACTAGGATTATATTTTTTTGTTTTTGATATTTCTATGAGTGCCTATTTATCTTTCATATCTTTATTTTTAATAGCCATGATAAAAATGCTTCCATCTTTTATGTCAGCTATAAGAACTATAAACGGATATCAATCTTATAAGCCATCAATAGATTTTATAAAAAAAGAATTAGATGAAAGATTAGAAGATGAAGGATTATACGAAAAAGAATATGTAAACTACGAAATAAAATTTAATAAAGAGTTAATAATAGACAATATAAGCTTTAAGTATGAGGCACAAAAAAAAAATATAATTGAAAACTTGAGTCTAAAGATCAACAAAAAAGGAGATTTGATAGGTATTTTTGGGGAGAGTGGCGTAGGCAAAACAACACTAATAGATATATTAATAGGATTACATAATCCTCATAAAGGTGAATTTTATTTAGATAGTCGTGCGGTAGAACAAAAATTAATAAGAGGAAAGATATTTGGGTATGTTCCTCAATTTATCTATTTATTTGATGACACTATCAGAAATAATATATTGATATCAAATAAAACTAAAATATCTGATGAACATTATAATGAAATTTTAGAGCAGTGTGATTTATCCAAATTTATAAATACTTTACCTGAAGGTAGCAATACTCTGATTGGAGAAAATGGGGCACAGATTTCAGGAGGGCAGAAACAAAGGATTGGTTTAGCGAGAGCATTGATTAATGATGCAAAAATTTTAATTTTAGATGAGGCAACTAGCGCTTTAGATAAAAGAACAGAAGATAATATTTTTGATACTTTAAAAAAAATATCATTAAAAAAATCAATCTTGATTATTACACATAACCGAAATCTTTTGAATTATTGTAATAAGATTTATTGTTTAAAAGACGGTAATCTTAAACATGAGAAATAATAATTTTGCAAATGTTTTTTATTTACATCTTTTTCTATTTAAGTAAAAATTATCAAAAATTTAACAAAACTTTTATCTTCATATTATAAAATGAATTATTTTGTCACAACCAGACTACCAAATAATATTTATGATATTTTCGTTAATTCTTGCAAAAAAGATTCTGAAAAAAAATTAAAAAAGTCTCTAAAAATTTTACATTTAAATAAAAGAAAATTAACCTTCAACTTTATATTTTATTTATTGAGGATTACTTTTTTAGGAAAAATTTTTTTTAAAGATAGTTTTATTAAGTTAAAATACAGAAATTGTAGCATAGGACGTCATTCAATGTCTACTTCCTTAAGAGATAAAAAGTCTTATCTAAATTCCTTATCATTTTTTTATAATAATATAAAATACTTAATTATATCAGGATTGATTATAGACTCTATATATTCAGACATAGACAAAATAGAAGCCGGTTATATCGATCATGGTATTTATTTAAATGGAGTAATCATACAATTATTAGCAAACAATAATAAATTGATATATCAAAATGTATATCCGCGAGGCCTATCTAGAACGAATTATAAAAGTAAAAGATTATTATTAGAATATGAAGATTTATTAATTTTTAGAAAAAAAGAAATAGAATTATCAAAAAAGAATCAAAGAGACGCTAGAAACAAGATAAAAAAGATAACGCATTTTCCAGAGAATATACCTTGGATTAAAGGAGTTAAGTTTAAAAAAATAAAAAAAACAAATTTAAAGAATTTGACTCATATTGTTTATGCTCATTCTTTTGCCGATGGTCAATTAGGTTACGGATTGGACGGTTTTGCAAATGTTAGAGAATGGATTGAATTTACCTTAGAAAAATTAAATAATGGTAGAAATAAAGTTTATGTAAAAGCACATCCGAATTTCACTACAAGAGGATACTTGAACGAAGCTTGTGCGATGGATAAACATATTTTTTCTTTAATAAAAGATAAATTCAAATTTTCCAAAAGAATATTGTTTGAAGACGAGGCAGTTAAAAATTTTGATTTATTAAAGCTAATTAGTAAAAAAACAATTTTAATATCACACCACGGATCAGTTATTCTAGAAAACACTTATAAAAATTTTAAAAATATTTCATCTTCTGCTACTTTTTGGGAAAATAAATTAAAAATAACTAATCAATGGAGCACAAAAATAGAATATGAAAAAATTTTAAAAAAAAAATGGAGTGAACTAAAATTCACAAATGAAAATGATTTTTTAAAAGTCTGTCACCTATTATACTGTAATGAATATGGACACTATGGTAAAAAATTTTGGTTAACAATAATTTCTAAAATGATAAGAGTGCCTTATAGAAAACTAGATATAGATCTTACTGGTGAAATTAAGAAATTAAGCGACAATCAAAAGGAATTGCTGATAAGAAAAATTAGTCAAAATATACAAATTCTCAAAAAATAAATTTCAATTAATTTTTTTATTTTTAGTAAAAATTTTTAAAGAACCTTTTTTAAATTCTTTGATTATATAATCAATATCTTTTTTTTCGTGAGAATATGATTGGAACATTATACCACTACTAGGAATGTAAATATTTTTATTTTTAATATAATCTTTAAATTTGGAAATAAGTTTATTTTTTTTTTGTTCTAAAAAATCTCTGCTGACACGATCTTTTACCAGGTCTTTAGTGTACACTAATCTTAGTATAGATTGAAATCTATAAATTTTAAGATCTAAATTATTTGATATAAAAAATTTATTTAATTCTGTCTGTAAATATTTTGAATTTGTATTTAGTTTTTTGAATATTTTTTTTTTATTTTTAATAATATAATTTAATACTTCGTTGCCAACAAAAGTAATAATTGAATTTCCGGAAAATGTACCTCCAAAAAAAACTTTAGGATTTATTTTTTGGAGTTTGGTAGATATTGATTTTGATATAGAAATTATTCCAATAGGTAATCCTGCACCAAAACATTTTCCAAACGTACTTATATCTGGTTTGATTTTTAAATAATTTTGTACACTTGAACAATTGGTTCTTAATCCAGTTATCATTTCATCAAAGATTAAAATAATATTATTTTTTTTACAAAAAATTTCTAAAAATTTTAAATATTTAGCTACATTTTCGTACGGAAGACATGCTTGGATTGGTTCAATTATTAAACATGATATTTTGTTTTTATTTTTTTTTAGTAGTGCCTCACTTTTTTTAAAATCATTATATGGAATTAAAATCAAATTTTTATATGTTTCTTTGGGCAGTCCACTAGAAAGATTAATAGGTTTTAAATTCTTATTCGTTTTATATAATAATTGATCAACAGATCCATGCCATCCACCAGTCACTAAAGCAATTTTTTTTTTATTATTTACTGCTCTAGCTAATCTTAATGATTTTATAACTGCCTCTGTACCAGAATTACAAAAAATAATTTTTTCACTGTTTGTAACAACCTTTTTAATATTTTTTGCAAATATCTTAGCATTAATGTTTGGAGCAGCTATATTTGAAATTTTTTTAGAAATAAATTTTGCTATACTTTTTTTAAATACTTTATGATTATGACCCAACAATATAGATCCCGCACACATTGATAAATCAATATATCTCTTATTTTTTGTGAAAATTTTTTCATCTTGTGCGCCATAAAATAAATCAGTGTTATCTAAATATCCTTCATTTAAAAGTAAATTTGACATTATTTTTGCTAATTATTTTTTTTTAACTAATATACCTTAATTATCATAGTTTAATTTGCAATAATACAAGTATCATTCATTTTACAGTATTAAATTAAGCTTTACTGTTCAAAATTTGAACTATATGTTCAATTTATGAACAATTTAAAAAAAAATAGCCAGGACCATTTTGAAATTTTAAGAAAAATTTCAAAAAACCCTGAGGCAAGTCAAAGAGAACTTGCTGAAGAACTTGGCTTTAGTTTAGGTAAATTAAACTATTGCATTAAAGAGTTGCAAAACAAAGGTTTAATAAAAATTAAAAATTTTAATAAAAATAAAAAAAAAATTAACTATCTATACATTCTTACTCCTCATGGAATTTCATCCAAAACAAAACTAGCAATTAATTTTATGAAAAAAAAAATGAAAGAATATGATGATCTTAAAGCAGAAATAAATGAAAATGATCTAATCGAGTATAAAACAACTACAACAAAAAAAATTGATCAAAATTTATTATAATGAGTAAACTTGGACATAATAAACCGCCAATACCTTTAGATCCAAAAGAAACTATTAAAAAAAATATCAACAGAAGAAAGTTAATTGTTGATGATGGAATAAGCTTATTTAAAGGTATCCCATTGCCCACATGGATTGAACTAAGTTTAATTGATGTTTGTAATCGATCCTGCAGTTTTTGCCCTAAGTCAGATGATAAAGTTGCACCAGACACTTATCAAAAAATGTCTAAAAAATTAATTGATAAACTACATGATGATTTGAAAAGAATGAAATTCAGTGGTTCAATAGCATTATGTGGATATGGTGAGCCACTATTACATAAAGAAATTGAATATATTGTTGATAAGTTATCTAGAGTAGCAGACGTTGAGATAGTAACAAATGGCGATCCATTAAGTCATAAAATGATAACTAAATTGTATAATGCAAATGCTGCGAGACTTTTAATTAGTATGTACGATGGTCCTGAACAGATACAAAAATTTAAAGATATGATAAAACAATCAGGTGTGCCAGAGGAATTTATTATATTAAGAGATAGATGGTACACAAAAACAGAAAATTTTGGTGTTAAATTAACAAACAGAGCTGGAACAATTAAAACTGGAAATCAAATAGCAAATGATGTTCACACAGTTTGTTTTTATCCCTCATATCAGTTTTTAATTGATTGGAATGGAGATGTTTTTTTATGCCCTCAAGATTGGCAGAGACGTCAAACAATGGGAAATATGATGCAAGAGGAAATTTTTGACATCTGGACATCAAAGATTATGAAGAAGTATAGAATAGATTTATTAGATGGTAAAAGATGTAATAATCCTTGCAAGACATGTAATGCCCAAGGTACGTTGCTTGGTATAAATCATGCTCAAAAATGGAGAGAAATATATAAAAATTGATTTTTTATTATATAATTCTTTTATATTGGTTAGGGATATAGTTTTTAATATTATTTCTTTTAGCTAATTGGAAAATCCATCTTGGATTTTTTACAATTATTCTAGCAATCGTAATAAAATCAATTTTTTTATTTTTAATAATATTTTCTGAAATAGAGTGTTTTGTTATCATTCCACTTGTTGTTGTTATCATTTTAGATTGTTTTTTTATTCTTTCAGCCATATTAACTCTAAAGGACTCTTTTTGTTTCATTTTGGTAAATGGTAAAATACCTCCACTTGAAACTGAAACGTAATCAAAACCAATTTTTTTTAGTATCTTAGATAAAGCAATAGCATCATTGATAGATAAACCATCTTTTAAATGATCTGTCCCTGTAATCCTTGCACCTAAAATTTTATTTTGTGGCCAAACCTTTCTTACTTCATTGGCTATTTCATTCAAAAGTCTTGATCTATTGATAAAACTTCCACCATACTCATCTGTTCTTTTATTAGAAATTGGTGAAAAAAATTGATGCAACAAATACCCGTGTGCCATATGGATTTCTAAACAATCAAAGTTAGCTCTACGAGCTCTAATTGCAGTATTTTTGAATTTTTGTATCATTTTTTTAATTTGTGATTTTGTCATTATGCTAGGTTTTGGCCACCCTTTATCTCTTGAAATTGCTGACGCAGATAAGGTTTTCCATGATCTTTTTTTAGGTAGTGGACTATTGTGTTTTATCCAAGGTTCATAACTAGATCCTTTTCTTCCAGAATGAGAAATCTGAATTCCATATTTAATATCATTCTTTGATCTAAGAAATTTTATTAATTTTTTTAGATTTTTTTCATGAGTGTTATTATATAGACACATATCAGAATCTGATATTTTACCCCGCTTATCTACTGCGGTAGACTCAAGTAAAATCATACTAGCACCTGTTGAAGATAAATGTTCTAAATGTTGATAATGCCACTTCGATGGGCTTCCATTTTGAGATGAATATTGACACATTGGAGATACTACAATGCGATTTTTTAATTTGGTATTATTTATTTTTAAATTTTGAAATATCATCTTTTTTTGTAACTATAAATTCATTGTGTGGATGAAAAATTGCATCTGGATAAGACCAGTAAGTCTCAATAAAATATTTTTTTAAAGCTTTTCCTAATTTTGGAAGATGCGGAACTTTATCAGTGTCGATCATAGAGTTAAATGGAGTTGCAAATCTCAACCATTCTCCTTTTTTCTGTTCTTCATAAAATAATCTAGTTCTCAATGCTAAAACTGGTGGAACAAGGGCATAATTTTTTGATAAAAGTTTTTTATAGATATATTTCAGTTTTGTAGCTTTCTTAAAACCAAGGTCTTTTACTTTAATTTTATATAAATCATAACTTTGATTATTTATTGATATATTGTTTTTTTTGTTATCAAATATGTTAATAATCCATGGACTTAAGGCATATTTTTTACGCTTTAAGTGACTTAATAAATGTTTAATGCTCTTAAAATTACTTTTTTTAATTTTTTTCCAGACCCTGATATTTTTCATACGTTTTTATTGAACAAAAATTAATTATTAGATTATACTCTTATTATCATAAAATGATATTACAAGTCATAAAAAAAAGTCAAATAATATTAAAATAATGATCTTAAGTATTTTTAAAACTACTAATTCAAAATTTAGATGAAATTTAATAGAAAAAAAGGAATTTTATTTTGGATTACTGGATTGTCAGGTGCAGGTAAAACTTCAATATCTAATAAAATTTATCATAGAATTAAAAAGAAATATGGAAAAACCCTTTATATCAACGGTGATGAAATGAGAAAAATTTTTGAACTTAAAAGCTATGATAATTCTGATAGAAAAAAAGGAGGAATTAAATATTCAAAATTATTCAAAAAAATTACTGATCAAAATATTAATGTATTATTTGCTGGAATGGCTCTTTTTGATGATGTTAGAAAATGGAACAAGGATAATGTTAATAATTATTTAGAGATTTATATCAAAACAAGCTTAAAAAATATAATCAAAAAAAAATATACAAAAATTTATAAAAAAAAATCAATGATAGTTGGAATAGATATAAAACCTGAGTTTCCAAAAAAACCTCATATAATTATAAATAATGATTTCAATAGAAGTATTGAAGAGCTATCAAATGAATTAGTGCAAAAAATAAATGATAAATTAAATTAAAATATTTTTTTAAGGATAAATTTAAATATTGCGTTACAGAATATTAAGAAAATTAATAATAAGTTTTGATTATTGTCATATCGAATTTTGGTTTCCTCTAATAAATGTTCAAAAAAACTAATTTTACTAGAATGTCCTCCACTTTTCATAATACCAATAAGATTATTTTTATTTGTAGACACACCTTTTAGTTTCTTTTTAATTATAGCTCTATAGTATAAGTCGTAATCAGCTGAACACTTATATTTTGTATTAAAATTTCCAACTTTTTTTAAAGATTTTAATTTAATAAAAAATCCTGTTGAATGAGCAGTCGCAAAATCAAAATTATAATTTAATCTAAATTTATTATATCCATATTTAATTATTGTATTAGTTGTATAATGTCGTTTGACAGTCCCGAAAATAAAATCAACCTTTTTATTTTTAGAAAATAATTCGTAGATTATTTTTAAGGCATTTTTTGTCAATAAATCACCTGAATTTACAAATAATAAGAAAGTACCATTTGCAATCTTAATTCCCTTATTCATTGCAAAATAAATGCCAGCATCTTTTTGTGACAAGATACATGAAATTTTATTTTTATAATCATTAATTTTTTTAATTGTTTTATCTTTAGATTTGCCGTCTATCACAATGTATTCAAAATTTTTAAAACTTTGTGATATAACACTTTTAATGGTTTTTTGTATATTGGCCTCATCATTTTTAACAACTGTGATTATTGAGAAAAAAGGTTTTTTTAATTTTTTTTTTTTCATATATAATTTATACAATCTTAACAAAAATATATTAAATAAATAAAATATTTCATAATTAAATGATAATAAGAGTTGGTATCACCGGGAGCACAGGTAGTCTAGGAAGAGAAATAATCAAATCAAAATTTGGTTTTAAATACTCATTTTTCAAAGGGGACATAAGAAATAAGAGACGAGTGTCAAAATGGATAGGTGGTAAAAAATTTGATGCCATAATTCATCTAGCAGCAATTGTTCCAATCAAAGTAGTAAATAAAAATAAAAAAAAAGCTTATGAAGTTAATTATATAGCAACAAAAAATATCACAGATGAAGTAAAAAGAAATAACATAAAATGGTTTTTCTTTGCATCAACATCCCATGTATATTCTTCAAAAACAAAAAAAATAAGTGAAAGATCAAAAGTAGATCCAATTTCATATTACGGTAAAACAAAATTATTAGCAGAAAAATATATAATTAAACAACTACAAAAAAGTAATACAATTTATTGTATTGGGAGAATATTTAGTACTACTAATAAAAATCAAAAGAATAATTATTTAGTGCCTGATTTAAAAAAAAAGATAAAGATGTCAAAGAATAAAATTCTTTTATATAATTTAAGTCATTATAGAGACTTTATTTCGATGAAAGATATTGCAAAAATTATTTTTTGCTTATTTAAAAAAAAATTTAACGGAATAATTAATATTGCATCAGGTAGAGAGGTATACTTAAAAGATATAGCAATTTATATTTCAAAATATTATAATAAAAAAGTTGAGTTTGAAGATAATAGCAAAAAAACATACCTAATAGCTGATACTAACAAGTTAAAAAAGATATATAAAAAAAAAATAATACAAAACTTAAGGGAATTAATATTTTAATTAATATGATGAGTAAATATACTTTTATAAAAAAACTAACTAATTAAAAATTTAAATTGGTAAAAAAAAATTATATATCCATTCTAATTACGAATTATAATAAAGAAAAATTTCTAAACAGAAACTTAAAAAATGCTTGTAATCAAAATTTTAAGAATTATGAAATAATTGTCTTTGATGATTGTTCTACTGACAAATCAGTTAATATAATTAAAAAGTATAAAAAAGTTAGTTTAATAATTAATAAATTAAAGAATAAGAAAACCTCAGGTCCACTTAATCAAATAAATGGTATTATTGAAAGTTTTAAAAGATCCAAAGGAAACATAATTTGCCTTTTAGATGGAGATGATTATTTTAAAAAAAATAAACTTTCAGAAATAGATCGGTATTTTCAAATAAATAAAAAATCTAATTGTGTATTTGATTTTCCACATATTAATTCTACGCAATTCAAATTTAAAAAAAAAATAACAAAAAGTACAATATGGCCAGTTATTTTTCCTACCAGCTGCATATCTGTTAGAAGAAATTTTCTAAAAAATTTTCTTGATAATGTGAATAAAAAAAATTTTTCTAATTTAGAAATAGATGCGAGATTAACAATATTTTCTAAATTTTATGCTAATGAATATAATATTCTCAATAAGAAATTAACATACTATAATTATGATCAAAATGGTATTACAGCGAAAATTAAAAAGTACTCAAAAATATGGTGGCTAAGGAGATCAGAAGCTTTCTCTTATTTAAAAATTATAATGAATAAAAAAAAGAAGATATTTATCTACAGCTTTGATTATTATTTAACAAATTTTTTAACATTTTTAATTAAAAAGAAAATATAGTTATGATTTTTATTTATTATCCTTTAATTTTAATTTCTATATTAGGGTATGGTTTTTTTGTTAGTAATAAAATTATTAGATTAGAAAATTATAATCTAGGTTTTCAAGGAATTGTTGGAATATTTTCCTTACTAATAATTTCTTATATAAGTACTCAATTTTTAGCTCATACAGAAATATTTAATTCTTTGATTTTGATAATTGGACTAATTTTTTTTATAAAAAATATCAAAAAAATTAACCCCCAAAAAAAAAATATTAAATTATTGTCAATTATATTTCTTTTTTCTCTTATCTTTATATTAGTTGGCAAAAATCATGATGATTTCCATTATTATCATTTTCCATATATTCTTACACTTACTGAACACCCACATCCCTTAGGTTTGGGTAATTTAAATCATGGTTTTAAAACACATTCTTCAATATTTTTATTATCATCGTTATTTTCATTACCTGGTGCCAAATATAATTTATTTCATTTAGCCCCAGCTTATATTTTAATTTTTTCAAATTATATAATTTTAAAATTAATTATTAATAAGAAAATACAAAAAGCATATAGCTTTATTACCTTTTTGAGTCTTTCATCTTTTGTATTTATTAATATTTTTTTTTATAGACTTGGGGAACACGGGACAGACAGATCAGCAATGATCTTAATTATTTTACTTGTACTGAACTTGCTTTATTTTATCAATAAAGAAAATAAAAAAATAGATAGTGATTTTTTAAAAATTTTTGCAATAATCTTCACTATTATAGCTTCTTTAAAAGCATTTTATCTAATTTACTTTATAATTTTAATTCCATTAATTGCACACGTTTACAATAAAACTAAGTCTATAAAGTTATTTTTAAATAAAAATTTTTTATACTGTTTGTCTTTATTAGGTTTTGTTCTCATGACAAATATATTCAATACTGGATGTTTTTTATTTCCAGAAAAAAAAACTTGTTTTTTTGATTTACCTTGGTCGCTCACTACTGAAACAGTCGAATTTTTAAGCCTTCATTACGAAAATTGGGCTAAAGCAGGGTCAGGAACAGGTTATAGTTTGGAACAAAATGAAAAATTAAATTATATAAATAATTTTAATTGGTTTAATAATTGGGTTGATAAATATTTTTTTAACAAAGTTTCAGATTTAATTTATTCATTAATATTTATTTCTTTAATTTTTGTTATAATTTTCAAAAGCTCTAAATCTACTAAAATTTTCAATAGAAGATATATAGCTTTATCATTTTTACTTCTGATAGTTTTTTTGATGTGGTTTATGTTTCATCCAACATTAAGATACGGAGGATATCATTTATTTTTTTTCTTATTTTTTATTCCTTTAAGTATATTTTTAGAAAAATATAGCAAAGATATTCAAAAATTTAGCAAAAAAATTATTATAATAGTTATAATTACAGCTTTAGTTTTTGTAGGCAGAAACTTTAGTAGACTCATTAAAGAAAATGAAATTTATTCGTATAATCCATTTAAAACTGTTAATTATCCTCTTAATAATGACTCTTTTCGATATCAAACAAGAATGCAAACAGAAATCGAAGAAAATAAAGCAAAAAAGATTTACAAAAATAGGTATATATTTTTCTAAGCAGTTTAAACATGAATTTTCTATTTAAAATAATTGATTTTTTTTATCAAAAAAAAAAATATTCTTTTTTAAAAAAGAAAATTTCTAAAGATATGGATATTTTAATTGATGTAGGAGCACATCATGGGGACACAATAAATGAATTTCTGGATATTTTTTCAATCAAAAAAATATACGCATTTGAACCAAGTAAAAAAAATTTTATCAAATTAAGAAAAAAAGTGGAAAAAATAAAAAAGAAAAGATCTGTTGAGATAAAAATATTTCCATTTGGTCTTGGAAAAAAAGAAGAAATTTTAGATCTCAATGAAATAACTGATGGTGTATCAAATACATTTAATAATCTTAACTTTGATTCGCCATATTTTAAAAAAAAGAAACTTTTTACAACATTATTTGGAATAAAAAGATTTATTAAAAATAAAGTTTCTACTAAAATTATTTGTTTAAAAGAATTTATAAAAAAGGAAAATATAGATAAAATCGATTTTATCAAAATTGATACTGAAGGTTTTGAATTTAATATTCTTTTGGGACTTGAGGAAGATATCAAAAAAACCCATTATATATTATTTGAGCATCATTATGACAATATGATAATTAAAAACTATAAATTTACTGATATACATAAGTTATTAAAAAATAATGGATTTAAAAAAATTTTTAAAACTAAAATGCCATTTAGAAAAAGTTTTGACTATATTTACGAAAATAAAAATTAATTTACGTTTTAAAAAAAATATTTTATGAAAACTATTTTTTATTGGTCGCCATGTTTAACTAAAGTTGGTACAATTAAATCTACAGTAAATTCAGCTATAGCACTATCAAAATATTCCAAAAAAAAATATAAAGTAAAAATAATTAATACCTGTGGAGAATGGGATGAACACACAGATATCTTTAAAAAACACAATATCGATTTAATTGAATTTAAATATAAATTTTTTCCCTATTTGCCAAAAAATGGTTTTTTAAAAAGTAGAATTTCATATTTAATAATAATTTTGTTTTCTTTTTTTCCACTTTATTTTTTGTTAAAAAAAGATAAACCAGAATTCTTCATAATGCATTTGCTTACATCATTACCAATTATATTAAATAATTTTTTTAATTTTCAAACCAAATTTATACTTAGGATTTCAGGATTTCCAAAATTGAATATATTAAGAAAATTTTTATGGAATAATTCTTCAAAAAATCTTTTTAAGATTACATGTCCAACAAAAGATCTACTAACACAATTAAAGAATGAAAATATTTTTGATGCAAATAAGATGTTTTACTTACAAGATGCAATTATTAATATTCAAGACTATATTGATAAGATTAAAATAAATGATCAAAATTTTTTGAATAAAATTGATAATTATAACAATTATTTTTTAGCAGTTGGTAGATTAACTAAACAGAAAAATTATCCATATCTGATTTCTGAATTTAGCAATTATTTAAAAGAAAATAAAAAAGAAATATTGTTAATAATTGGTGACGGTGAAGAAAAGGATAGATTGAATGAAATGATTAGAGAAAAAAATATTTCTAACAATATTTTTATTTTAGGTAAAACAGACAATGTTTATCCATATATGAAAAAAGCAAAAGCATTGATTTTATCTTCTCTGTGGGAGGAAGTGGGTTTTGTTATAGTTGAGGCAGCATTTTCTAATTTATTTGTTATATCTAGCGATTGCCCAAATGGTCCAAGGGAATTTTTAGAAAATGGAGAAGCTGGATATTTATTTAAGAGTAATATGCAGAATGAACTTAAAAATAAAATAAAAAGTTTTACAAAAGAAGAAAAAAATCTAAAAAAATCTAGATTTAAAGCAAAAAAAAATTCATCAAATTATACATTATTTAGACATCATTTATGTTTAACTAAAATATTAGCATATGAAAAATAAACCCAAGAAATTATCTGGTGAATAGCGACATCTCTTTGGTAAGCATAATAATGCCTTATTATAAAAAAGAGATATTTGTAAGGGATTCTGTTAAATCTATTTTAAATCAATCTTATAAAAATTTTGAAATTATTTTAGTAAACGATGATGTTGAAAACAAAGATTTTATTAAAACCATCTCCAATTTAGATAATAGAATAAAACTTTTACATAATGAGAAAAATTTAGGAGCAGGCGAGTCTAGAAATAGGGCAATTAGATATACAAAAGGAGACTATATTGCTTTTTGTGATTGCGATGATTTATGGAAAGAAAATAAACTTAAATTTCAATTGAATTATATGAAACAATTTGATCTTAATTTTAGTTATACCAGCTATGATATAGTAGATGAGGATAATAATGTTATCAATATGAGGAATGCTCCAAGTAACATTAATTTTACAAAGCTCCGGAACTCTTGCGATATTGGTTTATCAACTGTAATTATTAAAAAAAATATTTTAGAAAAAAATCAATATCGGTTTGCTAGTCTTAAAACTAAAGAAGATTATGTTTTTTGGTTAAAATTAGCCTTAGATGGAATTGAAATGAAAGGTATTCAGCAAAACTTATCAAGTTGGAGAAAAAATAAAAACTCTTTGTCATCATCAACTTTTCAAAAACTTATAGATGGATATAAAGTATATAGACTCTACTTAGGATATAGTCCGTTAAAATCATTATTTTACTTAACAGTTCTTTCGATTAACTTTATTTTGAAAAACTAATATGATATTATTTTATTTACTTGCCTTAACCATCTTGATTTTATTAATCAATAAACTTTTACTTAAAAAAAAATATTGATTAGTGAAACGGGAGATATTCATCAAAAATTTGCTTCAAAAACTATGGTACCCCTCACAGGAGGTATGTTTATTTTTTTTGGATACCTTTATTTTTTTAATGACAAAATTTTTTCTTTCATACTTTTTTCATTTTTAATTTTTATATTAGGATTTTTTTCTGATCTTAAATTAATAAAATCAGCAAATAAAAGATTTTTATTACAAATTTTTTTAATTTTATCTTATTCAATATTTAATGATGTTCAAATAAATGACACCAGAATAATTTTTTTAGATAATATTTTACAAAACAATTATATAAATTATTTATTTGTTACTTTCTGTGTTCTGATAATCATAAATGGCTCTAACTTTATTGATGGGATGAATACATTGTGTATTGGGTATTATCTATTGATAAGTGGAATTGTTTTTTATTTACAATTAAATGAAGCACTATTCATAAAAGATATATCGATGATTTATGTTTTCATTTTACTATTATTTATTTTTTTATTAAACTTAACAAATCAATTATATTTAGGTGACTCTGGCTCATATTTGCTAGGTTTCAGTTTTTCAGTTTTCTTGATAAATATATATGAATTTAATGAATATATTTCTCCATTTTTTATAGTCTTATTGCTTTGGTACCCTAGCTATGAAAATTTATTTTCAATTATTAGAAAAAATATCATTAAAAGATCACCAATGTATCCTGATGCAAAACATATACACCAATTAATATTTTTTTATATAAACAAAAAAAATAATCTAAGTATTTTTTCTTCAAATACACTTACTGCGCAAATGATAAATTTTTATCATTTAATTATTTTTTTTATAGGATTAAATTTTATTAATAATTCAAAAATACAAATATTCTTAATACTATTCAATATTGCTATCTATACTTTGGCATATATTAAACTTTTTAAATTTAAATATCAAAAAAGTGTTTAATTAAGGTCAAGAATAAGAAACAAGAAATTTATTAATAACATGTTAATTTCTTGGTATTGATTTAAAAGTTATGTTATCAGTTAAAAAATTTTAATTTTAATGAAAAAAAAAGTAGCATTAATATTTGGTGTAACAGGTCAAGATGGATCATATTTGGCCACCTTTTTGATTAAAAAGGGGTATTTAGTTCATGGCGTAAAAAGAAGGTCTTCTTCACTTAACACAAGTAGAGTAGATCATATTTATCAAGATCCCTTTACAAGCAATAGAAATTTTTTTTTGCATTACGGTGATGTTACTGATGCTATTTCGGTATCAAGTCTAATAAAAAGAATTAAGCCAAGTGAAATTTATAACCTTGCAGCACAATCTCATGTATCTGTATCTTTTGAGGTTCCAGAATATACTGCCAATGCAGATGCAATTGGAGCTCTTAGAATATTAGAAGCTATCAAGTTTCATGGATTTCAAAAAACTACTAAATTTTACCAAGCTGGAACATCAGAGATGTATGGAAAAGTAAGAGAAGTCCCGCAAACAGAAAAAACATCTTTTTACCCTAGAAGTCCATACGGTGTTGCAAAAGTTTATGCACATTGGATAACTGTTAATTATCGAGAGGCCTACAATATCTTTGCTTGCAATGGAATATTATTTAATCATGAAAGTCCTGTAAGAGGAGAAACATTTGTAACAAGAAAAGTAGTTATTGGACTTTGTAAAATTAAATTAAAAAAACAAAAAACACTATATTTAGGAAATTTAAATGCCAAAAGAGATTGGGGCCATGCAAGAGATTATGTTGAAGCAATGTGGAAAATGATGCAAAAAAAAACGCCTTCAGACTATGTGATTTCAACAGGAAAGCAATTTACAGTAAAACAATTTGTAAACTTAGTTTTAAAAGAACTTAATATTAATTATAAATGGAAAGGTAAAGGTATTAATGAAAAATGTTATGATGAAAAAGGAAATTGTATTGTAGCATGTGATAAAGAATATTTTAGACCATTGGAAGTTGATACATTGTTGGGAGACTCAAGAAAGGCAAAAAAAGAATTAAAATGGCAACCCAAAACATCAATTAAAAAACTTGTAAATGAAATGGTTAACTTTGATTTGAAAAAATTGATGAATGATTAATCATAAAGATAAGATTTTTGTTGCAGGTCATAAAGGTCTAGTAGGAAGTGCAATTGTAAGAAAATTAAAATCAAAAGGATATAAAAATATTTTATTTTTGGATAAATCTAAACTAGATCTTACAAATCAAAACAAAGTATTTAATTTTTTAAAAAAAAATAAACCTAAATTTATATTTATTGCAGCTGCAAAAGTAGGTGGAATTTACTCTAACAATAAATACCGCGCTGAATTCATTCACAATAATTTATCAATTCAAACAAATATTATTCATTCAGCTTATTTATGTGGAATAAAAGACTTAATTTTTCTTGGTTCAAGTTGTGTTTATCCAAGAATGTGTAAACAGCCAATCAAAGAGCAGTATTTACTTAACGGTGAGCTTGAAAAAACAAATGAGGCCTATGCCATTGCAAAAATAGCTGGCATCAAAATGTGTGAAAGTTATAATCTTCAATATCGCACAAATTATAAATCTTTAATGCCAACTAATACTTTTGGACCTAATGATAATTATGATCAGTTAAATTCTCATTTTTTCCCATCATTAATTAGAAAAATTTATGAAGTAAAGGATAAAAATAAAAAAGAATTAGTGCTCTGGGGTGACGGGTCACCAAAGAGAGAGGTTATTTATGTTGATGATATCGCAGATGCCTGTGTTCACTTTATGAATAAAAAATTTAATGGTAGCATGATTAATATTGGTACTGGAAAAGATTATTCAATTAAAGAGTATGCAGAAATGATTTTAAAATTAATTATACCTAATAAAAAAATAAAAATTAGGTATGATAAATCTAAACCCAATGGAACCCCCAGGAAAGTCATGGACGTTTCCTTAGCAAAAAAATATGGATGGAAGTCCAAAACAGATTTAAAAAAAGCTATTAAACTGACATATAGTGATTATTTGATAAAAAAACGTTGATCAAAAGTGTTTTTCTTTTGCTTTACAATCTTAAAATTCTTGAGTATAAAAATCTGCCGGTGATTATTGCGAAGGGGTAATACCCGATCCCATTCCGAACTCGGAAGTCAAGCCCTTTAGCGCCAATGGTACTTTGTCTTAAGGCACGGAAGAGTAGGACATTGCCGGCTATAAAATAGAAATTATGAAAATAAAAAGTTCACTCAAATCATTAAAAAAAAGAGATCTAAATTCTAAGTTAGTTAGAAGAAGAGGTAGAGTTTACATTATTAATAAAACCAATCCAAAATTTAAAGCAAGACAAAAGTAATTTTTATGGACAATAAAGACCATAAAGATACTTGGAAAAATTTTACCAAATTTGTGTTGTGGGGAACTGTCGCAATAATAACAGTTTTAGTTCTAATGGCGATTTTCTTACTGTAAAGTTCATTTATGAGAATCGTTTCAGTTTCAGAAAATCTTAAAATTGAAAAAAGAATTGCAATAACACCAGAAATTGCAAAAAAGTATATTTCACTTGGTTTTGAAGTATCATTATCTGAAAATTATGGTGAACACTTAGGATATAGTGATAATGAATATAAAGACCTAGGTGTAAAAATTTCTAATAACGAAAATGAAGTTATTAAGAGTGCAGATATTATTGTTCAATTAGGTTTGCTTTCAGATGATAAAATTTCACATATCAAAGAAAATCAAACTCTTGTTGGAATTTTTAATCCATATAATAATAAAGAAAAAATAGACTCTTTAGTAAAAAAAAAGATTAATGTTCTATCTTTAGAATTACTACCTCGAATTACAAGAGCACAATCTATGGATATACTTTCATCTCAAGCCAATCTCGCTGGATATAAAGCTGTTATAGAGTCTTTTGCAAGTTTTGAAAAAGCCATACCAATGATGATGACGGCAGCAGGCACTATTCCAGCTGCAAAAGTTTTAGTTGTTGGAGCAGGTGTTGCCGGATTGCAGGCTATTGCAACAGCAAAAAGAATGGGCGCAATAGTTTTTGCTACAGATGTTAGGATGGCATCTAAAGAACAAGTTGAAAGTCTAGGTGGTAAATTTTTAACTGTCGAAGGAGCAGAAAATCTTGAAACAGAGGGAGGCTATGCAAAAGAGGCTTCAGAGGATTTCAAAAAAAAACAAGAAGACCTATTAAATGAAACATTAAAAAAAATTGACATAGTAATTTGTACCGCTTTAATTCCAGGAAAAAAAGCCCCAGTAATAATTAAAGAGAGCATGATAAATGGTATGCAAAGAGGTTCGGTTATTTATGATTTAGCTGCAATTCAAGGAGGAAATACATATTTTACTGAAGTAGATAAAATAATTGAAAAAAGAGGAGTTAGAATTATGGGCGAAACAAATATTCTTAATAAACTGCCAGTATCTGCGTCAAGTTTATACGCAAAAAATGTATTTAATTTTGTTTCAAATATGTACGATAAAGAAAATAAGAAAATTAATATAAATTTAAAAGATGAAATAATTGAAAAAACACTAATTAAATAAATTATGGAAATAGATCCCTTTATATTCAGATTAAGTATTTTTATCCTTTCAATTTTTATTGGGTACTATGTCGTGTGGAGTGTTACACCTTCTTTACACACACCATTAATGTCTGTTACAAATGCAATTTCATCAGTAATTATAGTTGGAGCAATAATTGCTGGATTGGCTGGAAATTCTGAAAGTATTTTTAACAGTTCAAGTATTTTTGGATTTTTAGCAATATCTTTGGCAGCAATAAATATTTTTGGAGGGTTTTTAGTTACTCAAAGAATGCTTGCAATGTATAAAAAAAAAAAGAAAGATAAATAATGATATCAGCAAATTTGTCAGCAATTTTTTATCTTATATCAGGTGTATTATTTATTTTAGCACTTAGAGGACTATCATCACCAGAAACTTCTCGTCAGGGTAATTTTTTTGGCATTATGGGTATGTTAATTGCAATAACGGTTACATTTTTATCTATTGGAAATTTTTCCACTGGTTTTATTTACGTTTTAATTTTTCTTTTAATAGGTGGTTTAATAGGTGCCTTAATTGCATACAAAATACCAATGACAGCTATGCCTGAACTTGTTGCTGGTTTTCATAGTCTAGTAGGTCTTGCAGCAGTATTTGTAGCAATATCGGCTTTTTTAAATCCCGAGGCCTTTAACCTTGGATCTAATGGAAATATTAAGCTTGGTAGCTTGATTGAAATGTCAATTGGTGCAGCAGTTGGTGCGATAACATTTTCAGGTTCAATAATTGCTTTTTTAAAACTTCAGGGAATAATGTCGGGCTCTCCAATAACATTTAAAGGTCAACATTTGCTGAATGCATTAATACTAATCTCAATAGTAGTCGTAATTTGTCTTTTATGCTTAAACCAATCATCAAATTTGTTCTGGATTTTATTAATTGTTTCTTTTTTAATTGGATTTTTATTAATTATTCCAATTGGAGGGGCAGACATGCCAGTAGTTATATCAATGTTAAATTCATATTCTGGTTGGGCCGCAGCAGGAATTGGATTTACTTTAGAGAATAGTGCTTTAATTATTACTGGTGCATTAGTAGGATCTTCAGGAGCTATTTTATCCTACATAATGTGTAAAGGGATGAATCGATCTTTCTTTAATGTTATTTTAGGAGGGTTCGGGGCAACAGAACAATCTTCTTCCTCAAAAAATAGTGAACAAAGACCCGTTAAAAGTGGTAATGCCGATGATGCAGCCTTCTTGATGAAAAATGCATCTTCAGTAATAATTGTTCCTGGTTATGGAATGGCAGTAGCTCAAGCACAACATGCTCTCAGAGAAATGGTTGATACACTAAAAAAAAATGATATCAAAGTTTCTTATGCAATTCACCCAGTGGCCGGAAGAATGCCAGGACACATGAATGTATTGCTAGCTGAAGCTAATGTTCCTTACGATGAAGTTTTTGAATTAGAGGAAATTAATAATGATTTTGCAAACGCTGACGTTGCATTTGTCATAGGAGCAAACGATGTAACAAATCCAGTTGCGAAAACGGATCCTCAAAGCCCAATTTACGGAATGCCAATTTTAGATGTTGAAAAATGTAAATCAGTATTATTTGTAAAAAGAAGCCTATCACCTGGATATGCGGGAATTGACAATGATTTATTTTATAAAGAAAATACTTTAATGTTATTTGCAGATGCAAAAAAAATGACAGAAGAAATAACTAAAAACCTATAAAAAATTAAAATATTTTTCAATTTTAAGAAAGAATAGTTTTAAAAGACTATAATCTGATTTATCAATAATTAAGAAATACGAAATGAATTTAAAATTTTATACATTATATGGATTAGTAAGTTTTTTTCCTTTATGGATATTTAGAGCGAATTTATCAGGATTTGATATTATAATTCTATTATTTTTCTTTTTATTTATACCAATATTAATTCATATACAATTGTTCAAACTTTTTTTTAAGACTAAGTCAAAAATTATTTTTTTGTGGTTGAGTTTAATAACTTTTAATTGCTTGGATCAAAACCTAAGCTTATGGAGTCCAATAAAAAATGGATTTTTATTTATAAATTTCAATTCTCCATATGCGAATACGTTGTTAATCTCAATTATATTAATAACGATTTTAAATGTAATATTATTATATAAAAAAATTGATGCATTAAAAATTGTTTTTTCTTTTATTTTAGTTATTTTTATTTTTAATATATTTGACTCGCCCAAGTATTATTCAAACTTTCCAAAAGTAAATTTGACAGAAAATAAACAAAAAGTGAAAAATGATTTTAATAAAAAAATAGTAATGATTTTTGATGAAATGTCGGGTTTAAATAGTATTGATACAGAAGTTGTTAATGGAAAAATTATCAATCAAAAAATAAAAGAATTTTTTCAAAATAATAATTTTGATATATATGAAAACGCCCATGCGTTATTTAGAGATACAGATCAGTCATTGGGCTCGACTTTAAATTTTATAAGGACTAAAGAAGAATATATTAATATTGATAGAAAAGTTGAAGTTCATTTTCTAAAAAAATCAAACAACTATTTTATTACTAATGATTTAGAAAAAAATAAATTTTTTGATCTTAGTGAACATAATAATATTGTAGTAAATCAGTCTATGTATATGAATTATTGTAATCACCCTAAAGTTATAGTTTGCAATCAATTTAATCCCTTTGATGAAAACTTAACTTTTTTAAAGGGATTTAAAGATAGCAAACTTACACGATATGTATCTGCATATAGAAATAATGGAGCAATTTTTAGTTATTACATATGGAGAGCTCTCTCACAATTCAGATTAGTTGACACTTTGTTGGATCCAGATGGAGAAAAAGCATCTTTTGAGTATATTCTTAATCAAATATTTAAAAATATTCAGAATAATAAAGACACAAGTTTATTTTTTTCTCATATTCTGGTTCCTCATATACCTTTTGCATTTAATTCTAAATGTGAATACGATGGTGATAAGTCTATTAACTATAATCGGATTTCAATAAACCAAAAAAGAATCCAACACAATTTAGAAAAGCTATGTTTAACAAAATTTTTAGATCAATTCTTTACGAAATTAAAAAAAATAAATGTATTCAAAAACTTGGAAATAATTATTTTTTCTGATCATGACTCAAGAATAGTAGATGATGATAATATTAAAAATAGTGTGATATTTTTACATAAAAAAAAAAATTCTAAAACTTCAAAAATAAATTCAGATAATTTATCGATTAATGATTTAATATATAATTTATCATCAGATAAATTTTAAATATTTATAAATACTAAATTAAAAAAGTGTTAATTTGGTTGCGGGGGACGGATTTGAACCGCCGACCTTCAGGTTATGAGCCTGACG
>CALSWN010000054.1 GCA_943841085.1 uncultured Candidatus Pelagibacter sp.
ACCTTCACCACCTATGTCATTTCCATCTCTGTGATTAAAACCTGCAAATGTTGCATAAACTTTTTTAGGATTATCAAAACCTTTTTTTTTGAGATAGCGATAAACATAGCTCTCTGGGGCATGAGTCAGATCTAATTGTTTTTTTAAAACATTCATTCTCACAAAGGTTACATCCAGCTTTCCTTCTTTAGTCATATCTAATTTAAACTGCTGCCCTATACCATTTGATTTTTTATTTTTTGCAGACATTTTTAAAAATTTTTTATTTACAGTTTTTATCCTTTTTTCAATCCAGCCGTTTATATCATACTCACGGTCTTTACCATCTGCTGCTAACATATAAATAAAATGAATTTGATAATCGTCACTTACATCAGGTTGATCCTCAAAAAATCTTCCTGGTCTTTTATCTAATTGTGCTTGCTTTTCTTCTAACGCTTTTGCTTCTGCTAATTTTTCATTTATTTTTTTTGATTCTTTAGCTTGGTCGTATTTCCAAACAATTTCATCATTAACTGCATACAAATAACATTCTTTACCTGTATATTTCTCAGAATGTTTCATGCATTGTTTGTATACTTTCTTATGAAGTTTTTCTAAATTCTTACCTTTATCGGCTGCCCAGGAATATTTGTTATAATTACAACTAGCATAGAGAACGCCAGTTTGATTTTTTTTTATTAATTCTTTTAAATGTTTTTTTATAAGTTTTTTGTGTTGAAATTTTAGCCCTCCATCACACCCTGCAATAGACGTAAATCCAGGCTCATTAACACCTGCATAAGCCTTAATACTGAACAACAAACCCAGAAACACGATCCCTAAAAGTTTTTTCATAAAACAACTCTACTATATTATCACTCCATGCTATAGTCCTGCTATAGTTTCGGTAAATTAATTAAGCTTTATTTTCTAAAGTTAACTGAATGCTAATTTAAAGTTATGTGATTTTATAGGATGTTTTAGACTGCCTTGGACTACTATGGACTGACTTTAACTTCTATCCCTTGGCTTTTAAGTCCTTTGTGTCTACCAATTTCACCACGAGGGCATTAATGAATTTCATGTGTGTTTATGCTAATATTTATAATTGAACAAGAGTAATAAGTAAAATTTTTATGAAATTGATTTTTTAATAACATTTTCCAAAAGTTTAGAAATATTGTTTTGGAAATTATTCCAAGGTAAACTGCCACAAAAAGTAATAGAACCAGTTGAAAAGACTGAACCACCCCCTGGAACTTCAAAATACACCATATCAGCTTGTAAAATTTCTTCTTCAGGAAGATGTTTAATATTTGATAGATGAGTTAGTTGTGACTCTGGTACTAGTATGAACTTTTCTTTGGGGTCTTTTGATGCCTTCGATTGAGCTAGTAAAGTTATATCTTTTATCGAAGTGAGATGCGAGTCTATGTGATCTAGCTCAAATCCAGCAGCACCATTTCCACTAAAACCAAAGTCACCAATTTTATTATCCTTTATACCTTCAAAAACCCAATCAAATTTTGAATCAAAACATTTACGTTTATAAGGATGTCCGTAAAAATTACCTTGTGCTGTAAATCCAATACCAACAAGTTCTTGAGGTGCTCTTCCAATTCTTCTCCATAAACCTCCATAAGTTCCATCAAAAGCATTATAAGACTCCCCTGGTTCTGATGCCCAAGCACGAATTCCACCTTCTGGTCTTCTAATTTCTAATAAACTTTTATTTTCTTTATGAATAGCAATTCTCCAATAAAAACCATTGCCACCTAAATAGTTAAGCGATCCTCCATTATTACGAAAATCACGTAATGCATCTAATGTTTCTTTTGTGTGATACTCTGGATGTGATCCTGTTATAAGAGTTTTATATCTTTTAATTGCTTTATAACCATCTTCGTGAAGTTGCTCATCAGTAACTATTTCATAATCTATTTCTTTATTATGTAGCCAACTTATTAAATGACTGTCTGCCTGAAAATGCCTTAATCCTGAACAGGGAGAATTAGACCCACCAAAAGTTATATATCCAGGTCTTAAATTAAATAAAGGTCTTCGATGAGACGCATGACAAATTCCAGAACCATCAGAATGATAGTTGTAAGCTGAAAGACCATATTCTTTATGGTTAACTGGATTATATGGATATGCATTCCATTCTTTAATTCTATTTAACCAACTATCATCATAATCTACTCGAGCATGGTTTCCATAAATTGAATAAGTGAAAGTAGATATTAAAACGCATACTTTGGATTTAATCTTTTTAATACTTGGAGCAACAAAAAAAGGTATCGAATCTTGATACCCTTCTCCATCAATTTTCATAGTATATATCCCTGATGGCATATCTTTAGGAATCTTAAATTTAAAATCTGTATTCCAATTAAAATCATAGATATCATCTTCATGAAAATGAATTGCTGCATAATGCTCTGGTTTATGCTGCCAATTCATTTCTGAACCATCCCATTTAGAACCAGTTACTGCTCTTGTAGGATAATTTTTTAATGATAATTCTGGACCAATGAGTGATTTTATAAATGATGAGCTAGTATTATTAGATAAATCACAATCAAATATTATCTTTCCATCAGCTATAATCTTAGGAGACTCTATTTTTCCATTAAAATTGTTAAAACTTTTCTTTTTTAAGACCAATGCTGCAATAGATAATTGACCTTTAAAATTATTTTTTACATCAAATTTTGCTTGATTTATTAATTTTTTTTGTTTTTTATCTTTAATTGACTTTTGTGAAATACTTATTTTTCCATTTAAAGAAATTTTGACTTCAGCTTTATACCAATTTCTAAGTAATAATGGCTCTACAACTGAAATTTGTTGCTTATCAATACTAAAAGTTAGTCTTCCGTTTAGGTCAATGTAAAATTCTAAATTATCATGAGCTAAAATTGTTTGTTTACCATTTGTAGAAAGAGTAGGAAATATTATTACATTGATAGATAATTCTTTTTTAAACTTAATTTTAATTTGTTTTTTACTTATCGCATAAGATCCAGGATCAAAATCTTGAACCTTGGATTTAAATGAACTTGTTTTAAAATATTTTGATGCATCTTCTTCAATTATGCCAATACCTTTAGGGTTTGGGTCAGCACTAATGGATCTTTTTAAAGAGGCGGTAAAAGGTTTTTTTAAAGTAGATGATATTTTAAATGAAATAGTTTCTTCTGATCTTAGTGAAATTTTATCAGAATATCCCACTAGGGGAATACTCGTCATTTACTAACTCCATAAACTAAATCTGGTAAATATGTTATCCAATCAGAAAAATAAACTAAAATTAAAACCATTAGAACATAAGGTATTAGGAGAGGTAATACTCCAATAGATATTCTTTCGATTGAGTCTCCAGTAATACGAGCTGCAACAAAAAGATTAATTCCAATTGGTGGAGTTAAAAATCCTATCTCACATGTTAAAACTGTAAAAATTCCAAATACCACAGGATCAATCCCAAGTTTTACTGCTAAAGGCAAGAATACAGCTGTAAAAATAACTATCTGAGCAACGCTCTCTAGCCACATACCAATAAAAATATAAAATATACCTATTAACAGCATAACTATTTCAGGATGATTAGCTAATACTTGGAATAAATTTAAAATTGTTTCTGGGATATCATAAATTGTAACTAGTTGTCCAAATGCCTTGGTGGATCCTAAAATAAACATAACAGTTCCAATAACAACAGCGGTAAACTTAAATGAGTCTATTATTTTTTTTAAATTCAAACCTTTATATATAAACAATCCTACAAATAATCCGTATGCTACGGCTACAGCAGCTGCTTCTGATGGAGTAAAGACTCCAGCATATATTCCTCCTAAGATTATTATTGGAGCAAAGACAGCCCATTTTCCATCCCATAAAGCACAGAGTAAAGGTCTAAATTGAAACTTAGCATCAGCTCCTCCGTAATTGTTTTTTAAAGAAATAATAAATACAACTACCATAAGCATCAAACCAAGAACTATTCCTGGAATAATTCCAGCCAAGAAAAGTCTTGGAATTGAAACATCACTTACAAGGGCAAAGATAATAATTAAATTTGAAGGTGGTATCATGCTACCTAGTGCTCCAGCTGCAGCAGCAATTCCTCCAGCAAAACCTGAATCATAACCTTCTTTTTTCATAGCTGGGATGGTGATTGAACCAATAGCAGCAGTAGTAGCTGGACCTGATCCAGATAAAGCAGCAAAAAACATACAAGCTACAACTGTAACTAAACCCATTCCACCTTTGTAAGCACCAACTAATTTTTTAGAAATAGTCACTAATTTTTCAGACATCCCTCCATGTTCCATTAGTTGTCCTGCTAAAATAAATAATGGTATTGTCACTAATGGAAAAGGCTCAAATGCTGTCCAAGCACTTAAGGCCATAAGAGATAATGGGATATCAGCAATAATTAAACCTGAAACAGTAGCTATACCAGCGGCAAAAGGAATTGGCACTCCTATTACCATTGTTAAAACAAAGACAAGAGCCATTACTATTGGCCCATTAAAAAATTCCATTATAAAGGTAAACCTTTCCAACCTGTTTTTTTCCAAGTCCAGTAAACTTCAAAAACTCTGAATAACATTAAAACAAAAATCATTGGTATAAACATTTGGAGCCACTTTAATTCTATTTTAAGCCCAGGAAGAATATAACTTACATCAAATAAAAGTTTTGTATAAATAATTGTTTGCACGACCATAAGTGCTAAAAAACCTAACCATAAAATGTCTGCCAAAATTATTGATGCAACTTTTAATTTCTTTGGAAAAGATAATACAATAAATGTAATTCTAACATGTTCTCTTCTCTTAATACCTAGTGATGCACCAAGATATGTTGCAAAAATTAATCCATATACTGCCGTCTCCTCTGCCCAAACAGCAGCAGATGAAAAACCAAACCTTAAGATTACTTGAGTTATAACTGAAATAAATACAACGCTTAAAAAAAATGTACAAAGAACTTCTTCAAAATTTTTATTTATTTTTTTAAACATTGATCGAATAATATTAAAAATTGAAAAGGGGCGCTAGTGATTTAATACTATGCGCCCCTATTAATTAAAAATAAACTTAGTTTGCCGCTGCTCTTATTGCATTAACAAAGGCAGTAAACTCTGCACCTTTTGAGGTAGCATATTTATCCTGCACACGTTGACCAGCTGCAATAAAGTCTGTTCTATCAAATTCAGTAGTTTTCATTCCACCTTGACCTTCAGTTGTAAGAAACTTTCGAATTTCTCCAACTTTTTTTGACATTACAGCCTTTTGATAATCATTAGCTTCTTTACCAGCTCTAATAACTGCTTTCTTTTGATCAGCATCAAGTTTTTTCATCAATTTTGGACTTGCCATCAAAGGTGAAAAATAAGTAAAATGTTCTAATGCTGTAAAGTAAGGCATTATTTCATAAAACTTTGCAGATTTAATAAAAGAAGTACCATTATCTGCACCTTGAACTGTACCAGTTTGTAAAGCTGTTGGAGTATCAGCCCACGGTAAAGCAATTGGTGCTGCACCAAACTCTTTAAAAGTATCTATCATTACTTGGTTTTTTGGAACTCTTACTTTTAAACCTTTCATATCAGCCATTGATTTAATAGGTTTTCTTGAGTTATAAAAATCACGATCTCCAACAAAACCAAAAGCTAAAATAGTTATACCTGTAGCATCAAATAATTTTTTCTTATAACTATCTCCAACAGGTCCTTCTAAAACTTTATAAGCATGTTCTTTGTCCTGAAAAATATAAGGTAATACAAAAGCATCAGTTAAACCAAAATGAGGTGAAAGGTTATTACCAGTAATAATAGCCATATCTACTGTTCCTAATTGCATAGCTTTAAAGGCTTCATCTTCTTTTACTAACTGAGCACAACATCTAACCTTAACTTTGATACTGCCGTTAGAATATTTTTCTGCAAGCTCTGCAAATTTTTTTGCTAATGGATCATAAGCACTTCCTTCAGTGTTTCCATGACCTAAGTTTATAGTGATGTTTCCAGCATTAGCACTCTGTAAACTTAAAGTTAAAGTGAAAACAAAAGCTAGAAACGTAAGACCTATTTTTTTAAAATTAATCATCTTATTCTCCTCTTTCTTTATTATTTAATTAGTCATACTTTGACTAAAATTAATAACCAAGTCAAATAATTTATATTGAAATTTAATTCATATAATTTAATAAATAAGCCAACTTCAATTTGAAATTGTATTAATTTAAAAATTAATTAATAAATTATTTTATCTTCCAAGTTATTGCAGGTACAAAAGTTGCTACTATGAATGATAGAAATAGCAAAGATTGAGATACAAAAACCGGAAAAGCTTCTGCTGGTATCAAAATACCTACCAATAAACTTTTTGAAAAATCAGGCACAGGAAATAAAAGAAACCCACCAATTAATCCAATTATTATTGAAATATATGCAGTTTTTTCATTTAATCTTTTATTGTAAAAACTATAAAAAACAGTGAGCACAAATGCACAGCAAAATAAATCAGCCAATAAAAACAAATATAAAACACTGAATCCTTTAGATGCTATAATAAAAGCAATAATTGAAAGTCCTATTATAAAATATTTAGAAAATTTTAAATAATTAGTTTTTTTGTTTAAATTAAATGTTGCTTTACCATCAACTACAATCAAGCTGGAAATTGCGTTAACTAAAGTATCAACAGTACTGATAGTCAAAGAAAGTCCAAGAATAATAATTATTAGTGATAAAAATTCTGTTTGTTCTTTTAATAGTAAAGAGAAAAATCCTAAATCTGGTATAACTTTTGGATCAACAGAAACAGCTACTAGACCACTAAATCCTGTAAATAGAACAATTGGAATAATCACTATAAATGCAACAATTAAACTTTTTGTTAATACTTCATTATTTTTTGCCGCGTAAACTCTTTGCCAATTTCCTTGGTGAAAAAGGTTTGTTGCAGCAACAGCAATAAAAAATGTTAGACCAGCTGTATAATTAGGAATGTAATTGCTGCTTAATAAATGTGGGTTTTTTTCTTGAATGAAAGAAAAAGAAAACTGATTACCTGTAAATGAAGTTAAGTAAAAGACAGATATTAGAAATAAAATTATTATTACAATCATTTGAATATTGTCTGTAAAAATAGATGCTCTTAACCCTCCATAAAGTGTATAAATTAGAGTTGCAATTAAGATAGTCAACGCAGTAATCCATAGCTCAGTTCCAGAAATATAATTAATTAACATAGCAACTGCTGTTACTTCCGCACATAAAAAAACAAACATATAAAATACCGTCATTAATAAAATTAATTTAAACAAACTTTTGCTGAATTTTTTTCTTAAAAATTCAATTAATGTTGTGCCTTTTGGAAATTCATTTCTTATTTTTTTTCCTAAAGAAATTAAAAAAATCATTGGAAAAGCTGTACCAAGGGCATAACCGATTACAGCACCTATTCCACCCCATGTTGCAGCAGAAGCTGGGCCAAATAAAATCCAAGCACCTAAAGCTGATGCAACTAAACTGGTACTTAAAGAAAAAAAACCAATATTTCTGTTAGCTGTTAAGTAATTATTAATGCCTCGATATTTTTGTGAATAAATTAATCCAACTAATGTAAAGATTAAGCTTATAACAATAATTAATATTAATGATGTTGATTGACTTATAAAGTTTATTTTATCCATTATTCTCCCTTTCTGAATTACCGGACAGGTTATAAGGGTTTAATCTCAGTCAGTTACGACACCCCTCGTAATTTAATATAATTGAAAATTTTATTTTATCAAAGTAAAATTTTTAATGGCAAGGGAGCTTCTGGGTACTTTTCTCTACATAATTTTTCATAATTTTTACATAGAGTAATGACAGTTTCTTGTGCTTCCTCTTCAGACCTTAAGAATTTTATCAAATTATCCCTTTCTACTTCTATTTGATTAATATCTTTTCCGCTAAGATATTCTCCTGTTTCAACTTCCCAATAAGTATCGTTTAATTCTTCTTTTGATAAAGAATTGAGTTTTTTTTGAAGTTCAATAATAATTTTGTCATTGGTTTTGGTATTTTTCATGGGGGAATTAATTAATTTACCCAGGCATTTGTCCTCTAAATCACTTAAAAAAGTATTGTATGGTTTACCTTCAGCCAATCCTTTAAAATGATTACTTTCAAAGTATTTTGAAACAGCAGCTTTAGTTGTAATTTTATTTTTTCCTTTAGCAACAGCTACTTGAACATAAACTTCTTGGCTAATATACTCACTTAAATATTCTTTAATTTTTTTAGATAACATTTGAGTGGTTAATTAATTTTTAAAAAAAAATTAGATAAGCTGATATACATATACCTAAGAGAGTGCTTATAAATAGAGTAAAATTTTTTTTTTTTATTTCTGTTTTTTGTAATTTAACTCTATTTAATAATATGTTGATATCAACTTTACTATTGTCTTTGACGTTTTTACGGTATTGAATATTAGAAATTTTAACATCATCTGAATACTTTGGTGAAAGCTTTTTATTCATTACTTAAACTAATCATTAATAGTAAAGTTTTTCAATCATTAAAATTTATAATAACAGGCAATATAAATAATTAATTTCTATAATAGTTGAAAGGATTTACTTTTTAAGGGTTCAGACTCTATAATTGCTGGATACTTTTTCTTTTCTACCTCTATATATAGATCACCATTTATTAATTCATTTTTGGAATATTTTGATTGTACATATCCAAAAGATATATTTTTATTATAATTAAATGAATAATTACCAGAAGTAGTTCTTCCTATTATTTTGTCTTCTAAATAGATTGGTTCATCATGCAACAACAATGGCTTACCGGGGTTGTTATTTTTTAATGAGAGCATAATTAATTTTTTTTTTTGATCTTTATTCTTTATTTTTAATAAACTTTCTTTTCCTATAAAATTTATTTCTTTTTTGTAACTAATGGTAAAATTTAGTCCTGCTTCATATTGATTTTCCTCAGGGGATATATCGTGTCCCCAATGTAAAAATCCACTTTCCATTCGCATAGTATCCATTGCATGCATACCACAATTAGAAAGATTAAAATTTTTGCCCTTATTTAAAATCAATTCATATATTTGTTTTGCATCTTTTAATTCTACATATAACTCATAACCTAATTCACCAACATAAGACAATCTTTGTGCCCAAATTTTAACTCCTTTAATTGTGATGAATTTAGCTGTTCCAAATTTAAATTTACTGTTTTCAAAATTATCTTCACTTAAGGTTTTTATTAAATCCCTACTTTTAGGACCAAACAATCCAAATACACATAAATCATCAGTAATATCTTTTAATTCTATTTCTCGAGAGAGATGTTTTTTTATATGAAACTTATCCCTTTCTCTTGTCGCAGCAGAACTTATTAATCTAAAATGGTTTTTATTATGACATACAACTGTTAAATCAGCTTCTATTCCACCATCACTATTTAACATATGCGTGTATGTGCACTTTCCAATTTCATTTTTGATATTTGCTGTACATATTCGCTGTAATTCATCATGAGCTTTATCTGAAATTATTTCAAACTTAGAAAAAGAAGTTAGGTCAAACAAGCCAACATTTTTAACTGTATTTGTAGTTTCATATTCTACTGAGGGGTACCAATTTTGATAATTATAACTGTATTCATACTCAGCTTTTTTACCATCTAATGCAAACCACATTGGTCTTTCATAGCCAGCTGAAACACCAAAACATGCTCCAAAACTTTTTAAATTTTCATGGTAAGGTAGAGTTTTAATATTTCTAGAAGTTTTGTGTTGTTTAAATGGCCAGTGCATTCCATATAAATCTCCCAAGGACTCAGTTATTCTTTTTTTAATAAACCCCAATTCAGAATGAAATTTTTGAAATCTTTTAATATCATAACTAAAAATATCTTCGTTGATGTGACCAGTCATCATCCACTCAGCTGTAACTTTACCAACACCTCCTCCACTTCCAATTCCTATACTGTTTAACCCACAGCATACAAAAAAGTTTTTAATTTCAGGAACTTCTCCTAATAAAGTATTTGTATCTGGGGTAAAAGACTCAGGGCCAGAAAAGAATTTTCTAATCCCTGCAGTTTCTAAAACGGGAAATCTTTTTAAAGCAGCATTTAGATATGGCTCAAAATGCTCAAAGTTTTCTTGAAATTCTCCAAAAGAAAAATCTTCTGGTACTTTATTTGTTTTATCCCAAGCAGGGATAGAATTGCCTTCAAAAATTCCAACCAATATTTTACCAGCATCTTCTTTAATATAAGTTCGGTTATCATAATCTCTTATAACTGGCATAGTTTTGGAAAGATTTTTTATTGGTTCGGTAATGATATAGAAATGTTCTGCAGGATATAACGGAATACTAACGCCAGCTTTTTCTCCAATTTGTCTTGACCACATTCCAGAAGCTAAAACTATATACTCACAATCAATTTTTTGTCCGTTAACCTTAACACCTGAGATTTTACCATTATTTGTTAAAATTTCTTCAACGGGTGAGTTTTCAAAAATTTTTGCACCTTCCATTCTTGCTGCTTTAGCCAGCATATGAGTAACACCTGAAGGGTCAGCTGCGCCATCACCTGGCATTAAAATTCCACCAATTATTTCATCTGTATTTATAATTGGATAATCTTTTTTAATTTGGTCTTTGTCTAAAATTCTGACATCAACATTATATAGTTGTGCAGTCGAAGCTTGCCTTTGAAGTTCTTGCCATCTTCCTTTATTTTGAGCAATTGAAAGTGCACCGTTTAATCTTAATCCCGCAGAATGATCAACTGTCTTTTCAAGCTCTTTATATAAATCCAACGTATATTTTCTTATCTTAGTTATAGCTGCTGATGGGCCTAATTGACTAACAAGTCCAGCTGCATGCCAAGTTGTTCCAGACGTTAGCTGGTCTCTCTCTAAAAGAATAGTGTCTTTCCAGCCAAACTTTGCTAAATGATAGGCAACAGAGCACCCAACTACTCCACCTCCAATAACTACTACTTTGGTTGATTTTGGAATTTCTTTATTCATTATGATGTTATATTAAATAACACTTTATAATGAAAACAAAAATTTTAATTACTGGATCCTCAGGGTTTATAGGATTTCATTTAGCAAGAAAACTTCTTGAAAAAGGAATAGAGGTTCATGGGTATGATTCTTTAAACAATTACTATGATGTTAAATTAAAAAAAGATCGTAATAAAATTTTAAAAAAATATAAAAATTTTTCTTTCACTAAGAGTAAGCTAGAAAATAAAAAGACCTTAGAAAAAACTTTTAATAAATTTAAACCTAATATAGTTATTCATTTAGCTGCTCAAGCTGGAGTAAGGTATAGTTTAAAAAACCCAGATATATATTTGGAGTCAAATATACTAGGTACTTTCAATATAATTAAAATTGCAAAAAAAATTAAGGTCAAACATTTAATAATTGGTTCTAGTTCATCTGTATATGGGGCAAACAAAAAAATTCCTTTTCAAGAAATTGATAAAACTGATCATCAAGTAAGTTTTTATGCTGCAACTAAAAAATCTGCTGAGAGTTTAGCTCATTCTTATTCAAGTTTATGGAGATTGCCTATTACTATGCTTAGATTTTTTACAGTTTATGGTCCATGGGGAAGACCTGATATGGCTTATTTTAAATTTACAAAAAAAATTCTAACAGGTAAAAAAATTGACATTTACAATAAAGGTAAGATGTTCAGAGATTATACTTATATAGACGATATTGTAGATGGTATTTACAAACTATTAAATAAGGCACCAACTATTAATTCTAAAAAGAAATTTAAAAATGATAGCTTATCACCCGTTGCACCATTTAGAATTTTGAATATTGGTAATACAAAAAAAATATCTCTATTAGATTTTATTAACACTTTAGAAAAAGAATTGAATAAAAAGATTAAAAGACATTATATGCCAATGCAAAAAGGTGATGTTCGCTCAACATTGTCAGATAGTTCTTTGTTAAAAAGAATTACGGGTTACAATCCTAGAACTAATTATAAAACTGGAATAAAGAACTTTATAAATTGGTATTTAAATTATTATAATTAAAGAGTAGACAAAGGGTCAACAAACTCATGACCAAACACATCTGCTACTGCTTTATAAGTTACCTTGCCCTTACAAACATTTAAACCTGCAAGAAGATGTTTGTCTTCAGTTAATGCTTTTGAATAACCTTTATTTGCAATTTTAACTAAATGAGGAAGTGTAGCATTGTTTAATGCAATAGTTGAAGTTCTTGGAACACCGCCAGGCATGTTAGCTACACAATAGTGAACTACATCGTCTATAATATAAGTTGGTTCACCATGAGTAGTGGGCTTACTAGTTTCA
>CALSWN010000055.1 GCA_943841085.1 uncultured Candidatus Pelagibacter sp.
CGTTGGAGACTTAACATATCCTTATGAGACATTAAATGGTGATATCGAAAATATTAAAAATATAGTCGAGGATAAGCATGAAATATCAAAATTAATCAGAGGTGCAAATAAACCAATGATTATATTTGGGGACTCAGTATTTAAATCTGGATCTGCAAAATTTATTTTTGAGTCTTTCAAAAATTTTTTAATAAATAAAAACAAGATATCTAATGAATGGAACGCTTTAAATGTTATTTCTGAAAATGCGTCTACTGTTGGTAGTTATGATTTAGGTATTTATAAAACAAAAGACGGATCAAATGAAATTTTAAAAGATTTACATAATAATAATTTTGATATTATATATTTATTAGGTCAAGATAGTTTGAATTTTAATAAACAAAATGAATTTATAATTTATCAAGGTAGCCATGGTGACAAAGGAGCTGAAATGGCTGATATTATACTTCCGGGTGCAGCTTACACTGAGCAGAATGGTTTCTATACAAATTTAGAAGGAAAGTTGCAAAAAGCTTACAAAGCTTCCTACCCACCAGGTGAGGCAAAAGAAGATTGGCAAATAATAAATGAAATTGCAGAGATTATGAATCATAGAAAACTTTTTAATGATAAAGAAGAATTAGATAGTAGCTTGTTAAATCAAATAAATTTATTTTTAGAAAAAAATAACTCTAAAAAATTTTCCAATATTCAAAATATAGAATTCAATAGTGAAATCTTAAAAATTGCTCCACAAAATTATTATAATTCAAATGTAATAGCTAGGGCCTCAAAAACAATGAACGAATGCAAGAGTGCAAAAATTAATCTAAAATTAACTGGTACAGAGGGTTAATTTAATGGAATACTTAAGTATAGTTTTTTCAGAAACTTATAAAATTTTGTTCTTATTAGTTCCAGTGTTGGTTTCTGTTGCAATGATAGTTTGGCTCGACCGTCGTATTTGGGCTTTTGTTCAAAAAAGGCAAGGACCAAATGTTGTTGGACCATTTGGTTTACTTCAATCTTTAGCTGATGCATTAAAATATATTTTTAAAGAAGTTATAATTCCGTCTAGCTCTAATAAGATAATTTTTATTCTTGCCCCAATAGTAACTATGACGTTAGCTTTAATATCGTGGGCTGTTATTCCTTTTAGTGCAACTCATGTAATTGCAGATATAAATGTGGGGATACTTTACTTGTTTGCAGTTTCTTCACTAGGTGTTTATGGAATTATTATGGGTGGTTGGGCCTCTAACTCTAAATATCCGTTTTTAGGATCTATTAGATCAGCTGCACAAATGGTGTCATATGAAGTCTCAATCGGAGTCATAATCATAAATGTTTTGCTTTGTGTTGGTTCATTGAACTTAAATGATATTGTTCAGGCACAAGAAAAAATATGGTTTGTAATTCCATTATTTCCAATGTTTGTAGTTTTTTTTATATCAGCTTTAGCTGAAACTAATCGACCACCATTTGATTTACCAGAAGCCGAAGCGGAACTTGTTGCAGGTTATCAAACAGAATATTCAGGAATGATGTATGCAATGTTTTGGTTAGGTGAATATGCAAATATTTTACTTATGTGCGCAATGGGAGCAATTCTTTTTTTAGGAGGATGGTTATCACCTATAGAAATCTACCCATTTAGTTTAATTCCAGGAGCAATTTGGTTAATTTTTAAAATTTTATTTCTTTTTATATTATTTGCATTGGTAAAAGCTATTGTACCAAGATATAGATACGATCAATTAATGAGATTAGGTTGGAAAATATTTTTACCTTTATCTCTAATCTGGGTAGTGCTTACTGCAAGCTATTTATTTTATTTTAACTTGTTACCAATTAATTAATTATGAAAATTTCAAGAATTTTTAAAACTGTTTTATTGTTAGATTTTTTCGGTGGACTTGTTGTTGCATTAAGAGAATTATTTAAACCAAAAAAAACAATAAATTATCCTTTTGAAAAAGGAAAAATTAGCCCAAGGTACAGAGGGGAACATGCGCTAAGAAGATATCCTAATGGTGAGGAAAGATGTATAGCATGCAAATTATGTGAAGCAGTTTGTCCTGCTCAAGCGATAACTATTGAGTCAGCGGAAAGGAATGACGGAAGTAGAAAAACAACAAGATACGATATAGATATGATGAAATGTATTTATTGTGGTCTTTGTGAAGAGTCATGTCCAGTTGATGCGATAGTTCAAGGTCCCAACTTTGAATTTTCAACAGAGACTAGAGAAGAGCTTTATTATAATAAAGAAAAACTTTTAGACAATGGTGATAGATGGGAAAATATTTTAGCTGCAAATATTAAAGCAGACAATCCATACAGATAATTATTATGTTAGCACATTCAATTTTTTTTTATATCTTTTCATCGATAGCAATTATTTCAGCAATCATGGTTACCGTTTCAAAAAATACAGTTCACTCAGTATTTTTTTTAATTTTAGATTTTATTAGCATTTCTTGTTTATTTATTATGATTGGTGCAGAATTTATTGGGATGATTATGTTAATTGTCTACGTGGGTGCCGTTGCTGTTTTATTTTTGTTTGTTGTCATGATGTTAAATGTAGCACAACAAAAAAATCAATGGTTCAGCTCAAGTGAAAGCTCAAAACATGTACCAACTGGTCTAATAATAAGTGTAATCATTTTTTTTGAGTTAATTATTGTTATTAGCGGGTGGAAATATAAGCCAGATTTAATTCCTGCTATGTCTCTTAACATAAATAATGATATCACCAATACACATTCAATCGGGTACGTCTTGTATACTGATTACATTCATATTTTTCAATTAAGTGGAATGATTTTATTAGTCGCAATGATAGGTGCGATAGTTCTAACTTTTAGACAAAGATCAGGAGTAAAAAAACAAAGTTATTTCAGTCAAATTTCAAGAGAAAGACAGGATAGTATTGAAATGGTTGATGTTGAAAGCAACAAAGGTGTTAAATTTGATGATTGATATAGGTTTGGGGCATTATCTTACACTAGGAGCAATAATATTTACTATCGGAATAGTAGGCATATTTTTAAATAGAAAAAATATTATTGTTATATTAATGAGTATTGAATTAATTTTGTTGGCTGTTAACATAAATTTTGTTGCCTTTTCAATTTTCTTAAATGATATATCCGGTCAAATCTTTACTCTTTTTATATTAACTGTTGCAGCAGCAGAAGCTGCTATTGGTTTAGCCATAATAGTTGTTTATTATCGAAACTCATCAACAATTAGAGTTGAAGAGATTAATAGTTTGAAAGGATAATATGGAAATTGCAATATTACTCCTTCCTTTATTAGCTTCAATAATTTCTGGTTTTTTTGGTAAATATATTGGAGATAGAACTTCAGAGGTGCTTACTAGTTTATTTGTTTCAATTTCAGCGGGTTTATCTTTGTTTATTTTTTACAATGTTATTTTACATCAGTATGAGAATAATGTTGTTATTGCGTCTTGGATTAATTCTGGATCTTTAAATGTAAATTGGAGTATTAAAATTGATGCTCTATCTTCAGTAATGTTAGTAGTAATTACATTAGTTTCTGCATTAGTTCATATCTATGCAATTGGATACATGTCTCACGATCCTCATAAACCTAGATTTATGGCTTACTTGTCTCTTTTTACATTTTCAATGCTGACATTGGTAACTTCAGATAATTTTCTACAATTATTTTTTGGTTGGGAAGGTGTTGGACTTTGTTCGTATTTTTTAATTGGTTTTTGGTTTAAGAAAGATACTGCTAATGCAGCTGCAATTAAAGCTTTTGTTGTTAATAGAGTAGGTGACTTTGGATTTGCTTTAGGTATTTTTTTAATTTTTTATTTATTTGGTACAGTAAATTATTCAGAAGTATTTTCACAAATTTCACAAATTATTGACAAAGAATTATTATTTCTTGGAATACATATAAAAGCAATAGATCTTATCTGTATACTTTTATTTATTGGAGCGATGGGTAAATCAGCACAAATTTTTTTACATACATGGCTACCTGATGCTATGGAAGGACCAACGCCAGTTTCAGCATTAATTCATGCTGCAACTATGGTTACCGCTGGTGTTTTTTTAGTGGTCAGATGTTCACCAATTTTTGAATACTCACCCTTAACTTTAAATATTATTACAATAGTCGGAATGACCACCGCTTTTTTTGCAGCAACTGTTGCGCTTGTTCAAAATGATATAAAAAAAATTATTGCATATTCAACATGTAGCCAATTAGGATATATGTTTTTTGCTGCTGGTGTAGGAGCTTATAACGTAGCAATGTTTCATTTATTCACACATGCCTTTTTTAAAGCATTACTCTTTTTGGGTTCAGGATCAGTAATTCATTCCTTTAAAGATGAACAAAATATTAATGAAATGGGTGCTGTATATAAAAAGTTACCTTATACCTGGATTTTGATGATTATCGGCACACTTGCTTTGACTGGCTTTCCATTTCTTTCAGGTTTTTATTCAAAGGATGCAATAATAGAATTTGCTTATTTAAAAGGTAATACAACAGGTTATTATGCAGCTGGGATTGGTATTTTAACAGCTTTATTAACATCCATATATTCTTGGAGATTAATTTTTAAAACATTCCATGGATCTTATAATAATAAAAAAATTAAAATTGAAGAGATGCACGAGTCACCTCTAGTGATGCTTTTGCCACTAGTATTATTATCTATTGGAGCAGTTTTTGCAGGATTTTTATTTAAAGACTTATTCATTGGCCATAGCGAATATAATAATTTTTGGGGCAATTCTATTAAATTTTTAAACCCACTTAGTACAGAACACCCACCTCTATGGTTTGTTTTGCTAACACCAACATTGGTTTTATCCTCAATACCAATTGCATACTATTTATTTGTTAAAAATAAAGAAATACCAAATAAATTTGTTCAATTAAACAAACCCTTATATAATTTTTTAGTAAATAAATGGTTTTTTGATGAGCTGTATAATTTTTTATTTGTTCAATCATCAAAAAAAATAGGTCTTTTCTTTTGGAAAATCATCGATGTTAAAATTATCGATAAGTTTGGACCTGATGGTATTTCATCTTTTATCAAAAGATTATCTATTAAGGCTAGTAAATTTCAAAGCGGATTTATTTATCAGTACGCATTTATGATATTGATAGGTTTTTCTGCATTATTAACTTTTCTAATTTTACAATAATGAATTTTCCAATTTTATCATCTTTAATTCTTCTTCCAACTATTGGAGCTTTCTTTTTATTACTTTCAACAGACAAGAAAACAAATACACTTAAGTATGTTTCTTTGTTTACATCTTTTGTTAATTTTTTAATATCTATTTATTTATGGATTTTATTTGATCCATCAACATCAAATTTTCAATTTATAGAAGATAGAGAATGGTTAAAAGGATTTGTGAATTATAAAGTAGGTATAGATGGAATTTCAATTTTATTTATCATTTTAACAACATTCATAACGCCAATTTGTATAATTTCTGTAAATAATTCAATTAAAAATAATCTGAGAGATTTTCTAATAGCCATACTAGTAATGGAAAGTTTAATGATTGGTGTTTTTTGTTCTTTAGATTTAGTTATTTTTTATTTATTTTTTGAAGCTGGATTAATTCCAATGTTTTTAATTATAGGAATTTGGGGTGGTGAACGAAGGGTTTATTCTGCTTTTAAGTTTTTTTTATACACGTTATTAGGTTCTGTTTTAATGTTGGTTGCAATAATTTCAATTTACTGGATAACTGGAACAACTGATATAACTCAACTTTATGAATTAGGAATAGACACCAAGTATCAAAATTTATTATGGCTAGCTTTTTTTAGTTCTTTTGCTGTTAAAACACCAATGAAGCCACTTGTTCCAGGTAATCCTAATGCAGCCAAAGTAAACAACATAAAAAATATTGAATATTTAGGCATGATGGTGACCA
>CALSWN010000056.1 GCA_943841085.1 uncultured Candidatus Pelagibacter sp.
ATGCTGTTAGCGAGTGTATGAGATACTGGGTTTCAAATTGTGAGGATTGTCATATGGCTGTTGGTAGTACAGTTGGCCCGAATATATTTGTTAAAATTTGTGGGTGGAGTACGGCTCAAATTTCTAGAGAATTAAAAATTCAATTAAAATCAAAATTTAAAAAAATTCCTAACAAAATTAAGTTAATTAATTGTGTAGGTGGAGGGAGTTCTGCCTATGGGTTTTGGAGTGAATTCATCGATTATAACAAAAAACAAATTGAATTAATTGGAGTTGAGGCTGGAGGGCCTAAAAAATCTAAACTTCATGCAGCGCCATTAAGTAGAAATAGTAAAATTGGAGTTTTACATGGAGCGGCATCTTATCTTTGTCAAAATAGTGAAGGTCAAATAAATGAAACGGAGTCTATTAGTGCTGGATTAGATTATCCAGGCGTAAGTCCTATTCATTGTTTTTTAAAGGATACCAAAAGAGCTAGATACACTTATGCAACAGATGAAGATGCTCTTAAAGCTTATCAGCTAGTTACTAAGTATGAAAATTTAAACCCAAGTTTAGAGCCTAGTCATGCATTTGCTGAAGCAATAAAAATTGCGCCAAAGTTGAGTAAAGATACAATTATTATTGTCAACTCATGCGGTGATGCAAAGAAAGATCGGGATATTTTAAAAGAAAGACTTGGTAAAAAATAATGACATCTCTAATTAATCAAGCATTTCAAAAAGCAAACAATGAAAATAGACCAGCTCTATTAACTTACACAGTTGCAGGAGACAATACTAAAAAAAATTCACTAAAGATACTAAAGTCCATTTCTGATTATGCAGATATCTGTGAACTAGGATTTCCTCATAATACCCCAATAGCTGATGGTGGTCAAATACAGACAAGTGCATATCGTGCAATTAAAAATGGAATTAAAATTAATGATGTATTTTCTATTGCTAAAGATTTTAAAAATTCAAAAAAAAACACACCTATAATTTTGATGGGCTACTACAATATGATTTTTCAATATAATGAAAATAAGTTTTTAAAAAAATGTAAAAGCTCAAAAGTAGATGGTTTAATTGTTGTAGATTTACCTTATCCTGAGAATAAAAATTTTTCAACAAAATGTAAAAAAAAAGGAATTAATTTTATTCAACTTGTTTCACCAACAACATCAAAAATAAGATTAAAAAAAATCATCAAAGATTCACATGATATGATTTATTATATAAGTATGCTTTCAACTACCGGGGGGAAGTTAAAAGTTTCTTCAAAAAAGATACTTGAAAAATACAGTAAAATTAAGAGTCTAAATAAATCTAAAAATGTTGTTATTGGATTTGGTATTACTGAAAAAACAATAAAATCCCTCAAAAAAGCAGACGGATTAGTTGTTGGTAGTGCAATTTGTAAAGAAATATCTAATTCTGTTAAAAAGAGACAAAATGTTGTCACAAATGTTATTAATATCGTAAAGAAATTAAAAAATAAAATTAAATGAATTGGATTACTAAAATCATAAAAGCAGGTGAAAAAATTAAAACTGCAATTCGTGAAAGAGCTTCGAAAGAAGACATTGCAAGTAGCGATTGGACTTCTTGTTGTAAAGGACCAATTTTAAAAAAAGAATTAGAAGATAACCTTTGGGTTTGTCCATCATGTAACAAACATCACCGAATTAAACCTGGTCAAAGATTTGATATTTTATTTGGAAAAAATAATTATGAAATTTTAGAAACTCCTATTCCAAAAGATGACCCTCTTAATTTTGTAGATAGTAAGCCGTATAAAGAAAGATTAAAGAGCGCTAGAAAAAAAACAGGACATAAATGTAGTATGGTTGTTGCTTCTGGTTCAATAAATAATATTAAGATAACAGCAATTTCTTCAGACTTTGATTTTTTAGGAGCTTCAATTGAAGCTGCTGAGGGTGAAGCTATTCTTTATGCCGCTCAATACTCAATTGAAAACAGACAGCCTCTCCTAATTTGTACAAGTGGTGGTGGAATGAGAATGCAAGCATCCATGATTAGCTTAAGCCAGATGCCACGTTCAATTTTAGCAATCAATGAACTTAAAAAACATAAATTACCTTACATAGTTTTATTAACAGATCCTACCGCAGGAGGAATTTCTGCTAGTTATGCAATGGTGGGAGATATCCATATGGCCGAGCCGGGAGCTTTAGTAGCATTTGCTGGGGCTAGAGTGATACAAGGAACTGTGAGAGAAGAGTTACCTGAGGATTTTCAAAAAAGTGAATATGTTGAAAAAACTGGATTTGTAGATTTAATAGTTCAGAGAAAAGACTTAAGAAAAAAAATAGGCACAATATTATCAATATTGTTAAATAAAAATTCTGCTATAAATTCATCTGCAAATGAAACTTCAGAAGATAGTAGAACGCTTACAAAGGCTGCATCCTAAAGAAATAGATCTAAGTCTAGATCGAACCAGAAACCTATTAAAGAAGTTAGGTAATCCTCAAGATCAAATTAATTGTATTTCTATAGTGGGAACTAATGGTAAATTTTCCACCATCCAAGCTCTTTATGCAATTTTAAAAGAGGCAAACTATAAATGTAATATTTATACAAGCCCTCATATTCAAAAAATTAATGAAAGATTCGTCTTTAATAATCAACCTTTGGATGATGATGAATTGGCATATCTTTTTTCTGAAATAGAAGAGGCTAATAATGGAACACAAATTACTTTCTTTGAAATTTTAACTGTTGCTTATTTTCACTATGCTAAAAAATACCCTAAAAATATTAACTTAATTGAATCAGGACTTTTCTTTAGATTTGATGCAACTAATATTCTAAAGAGAAACTTAGCTAGTATTGTGACAGCTATTGGTCTTGATCACCTAGATTGGCTTCCAAAAGAAGAACAAACAATTAAAAAAATTATATTTGAAAAAACATCAACTTTATTAAATTCTAAGATTATTATTGCCAAGCAAAGTTCAAATGAAATCGACAGAGCTATTAAGGATACAATCAAGAATAATTCTTCAAAAAAAATAATTTTTGGTAAAAATTATAACTTCACTTTAAAAGAAAATGGTTTTTTTTATTTTGAGGATGAATTTGGTTCACTTAAACTACAAAAGCCAAATTTAAGTGGTGAGTTCCAATTAGAAAATGTATCTACTGCAATTGCTACTATTAGGCAATTGTCATCTTACAAAATTACTGATGAACACATTAAAAATGGTGTTACTAAAATTGAAAGTATTGCACGACTTCAAGAATTAAAATCTGGTAAATTAAAGGATTTAGTTAAGAATAATCAATTATTAATAGACGGATCACACAATCCTCTTGGAGCCAAAGTGTTAAATCAATACCTTCAAAGTATGAGTTGCAATAAGCATATTATTTTAGGAATGATGTCTAATAAAAATCATAGTGAGTATATGGAGTATTTTAAGGATATTAAATCATTAACAACAGTTGATATCCCAAATCAGCCTAACGCTATTAAAGGAAATGAACTTAAGAATAAAATTAAAAACTTTAAAAATATCAAATATCAAAAATCAGTCCAAGATGCTATCAAGTCAATCAACCTTGAAGATAATGATATAATTTTGATTACTGGGTCTTTGTATCTTGCTGGAGAAGTCTTAAATTTAAATTAAATATTTTCTTTAATCCAGGCAACAATATCTGATTTTGGAGTTGCACCAACTTTAGTTGATTTTAACTCTCCATCTTTAAACAATAGCATTGTGGGAATACCCCTAACTCCATATTTTGTTGGAGTGTTTGGTTCATTGTCGATGTTATGTTTAGCTATAACTACTTGTTCTTTCATTTCATCAGAAATTTCCTCTAATGTTGGGCCAATCTGTTTACAAGGTCCACACCATTCAGCCCAAAAATCTACTACAATTGGTTTGGGTGATTTTAGAACTTCAGTATCAAAGTTATCGTCTGTTACACTTACTGTTGCCATGATAAGATCTGTATATTTGATTTAATTAATATTTCAATGTGTAAAAAAATATTTTTTTAATTAATTAACATAAAATTATATTGACTCATATTTTTTTTGAATACCTTCAACAAAATCATTAATTTCATCTAAAAACTTAAGTTTTTCAACATCTTTTTCATTGGTATATTTTTCTCTTAAATTATCACATTCAAAATAAAATTCTTTGCATGTCCACCATTTTTCTTTTTTATCACTCAGTATTCTTTCAGCTATTTCTCTTTTAATCATTCTGAGCATATCAGAAGGTAAAGTTTCTGGAGATTCTTGATAAATTATTTTCTTTCCAAAACTTACCATTCTTTCATCTTCAAATTTATCTAATAATATTAATTTATCTTTCCATGATGCAGCATGCCATTTTGGAAATAAGGCTGTATCTTTTTGAGGAGTAAATTTTTTATAAATTGTTTCCTCTGCAAGTAGATCTTCTTGGGAGTCAAATTGGGCTTTTTCTTCAGCATTCTCCCTCAATGCTGTTAAAATATTTTGTGAAAATTGCTCATTAGTTGTAACAATTTTTGCACGTTCTTTTATTAAATCAGGGTCAAGATTGCTGTAAGGTTCAACTTGCATTCCATAACTTGCATCTAAAATAATTGGTGCTTTATTAGAGCGTATTGTTTTTAAAAATTTCAATTTTTTAATAGCACCTTTAAGTTCTGTAACTGACATGTTTAATAATGGAGTTGGATCAACTTTTAAATCTACAGCTCTTCCCCAATTATAATTGTCTATACAATGCTTTGGGTGCAATGGAGCCACAACATATTTATAATTTTTGCCGAAATGGTATTCTGCTAATGTAAAAATTTTTTCTTTTTTTAATATAACTTCTGTGTCAGTTCTATTTGCTGTTCTAAAAAATACATCCCAAGTTTGGGGTTGATTTTTTTTGATTAAGTCTAAAACTTTAACTGTAAGTTCTGCATCAAATAAAGC
>CALSWN010000057.1 GCA_943841085.1 uncultured Candidatus Pelagibacter sp.
CTTTTTTTTTTGAATTTTTGTTTAAATATTTACCCATTTCATAAATAAATTCTCTAGATGTATAACTTCTTGGTTCAAGAGTATCGGCAATTTCACATATTTTTTTATCACATTCTTGCAATTCATCTTCATCAATATATGTGTCATAAATCCTATCAATATAGTTTTTTCTTAGTTCTGTATCGTCTTGAAATTGTGAACCTTGATAATGTTTAAATCCCAAAGCCTCAAAAAAATCCATGTCAACTATTGATGCCCCTGTAGCAATAATTGCATCAACCATATTGTATTTAACTAAATCTTTATAAATATTCATGCAACCAGCTGCAGATGTTGAACCTGCAAGAGTTAAAAAAATAGTACAATCTTTGTCTTTAATCATTTCATTAAAAATATTGGCTGCATTAGCAGTTTCTCTTGAAACAAAAGACATTTTTTCCATTGATGAAATAATTTTTCTTGAATCAAATGATGTTATATCAATGTGTTCAACAGGTTTTTTAAGAAAATTTTTTTTACTATTATGACGTATATTTTTATTTTCTGACATCAGGCAACTAATACAGCTTTATTAGCATCATTACCATACATTGTCATAATAGGATTATCTTGGACTTCATAGATTTCATTTGAATAATAACCATTAAACTGAGTTCTAAATGTTAGTCCGTATGCACCAAGCTGACCAAGTTCTATGTAATCATTTTCTTTTATATTATTTGGTAGTAAGAAAGGACCTTTCATATAATCCATACTATCACAAGTTGGACCATAAAAGTCAAACGCAGTTAATTTTTTTGAAATCATTTTTCCACGTTTAATTAATCGTGATGGATAAACTATATTGGGTGTTCCAGCGTCAAAAAGAGTTCCATATGTACCATCATTAATATAAAGTTTTTGTTTTTTTCTTAGATTTACTCTTACGATTGTGGAGCCACTTTCAGCAACTAGTGCTCTTCCAGGTTCACATATTATCTCTGGAAGTTTTTCTAATTTTAAATTTTCTAATCCTTTTTTTATTTCTGTAAAATAATTATCTAAAGATTGAGGAATTAGATCTGGATATATTGCAGGAAAACCACCACCAATATTAATGTAATCAGGTATAATTTTTGTTTTTTTTATTATATTTCCAACTTCTGTTATTCCTTTTGCGTATGAAATAGGATGCATGCATTGAGATCCAACATGAAAACTTAAACCAATTTTTTTTGCATATTGTTTTGTTAATCTTAAAAGCGCAGATGCCTCAGATCCTAGTGCTCCAAATTTTTTTGATAAATCTATTTCTGCATGTTCATTTGATACTGCTACTCTAACAAATAGTTTTAGATCTTTTGCATGGTTTGTAGATTCTAAGATTTTTACTAATTCATCTTTTGTATCTAGTGAAAATGTTTTAACATCATAATTAAAATATGCTTTTTTTATACTTTCTCTACTTTTAACTGTATGCATAAATGAGCATTTAGCCAGAGGATGTACTTTTTTTATATCTTCTATTTCTTTAATTGATGCTACATCAAAATTTTCAATTCCACTTTCAACAATTGTTTTCAACACCTCAGGGTGTGGGTTAGTTTTAACAGCATACAAAATTTTTCCAGTAAATTTATTTTGAAAAGTTTTTGACGCAATATGTATCGATTTTTTTCTGATACAATAAACAGGTCTCTCTGGTTTAAGTTGATTAATTAGATCATCAACCGTTTTAAATTTTTGCATTTTATATGTCTCCAAAAAAAATTTAATAAAAAAAAGTTTTTAAAGATAAAAACTTTCATATAATTCATGCAATTAAGGCAATAGTTTATTAATGTAAAGTAAATAATGGGCATTGAATTTATTAAATTAAGCACCATATAAATTCTATGACAGAACAAATTAATTTAAAAAAAATAACCGATTTTGATAATAAAACCTTATTAATTGTCGATGATGATAATCCTTTTAGAGATAGACTTTCAAGAGCAATGGAAAAAAAAGGATTTGAGGTTTTTCAAGCTGAGAGTGTAAAAATAGGAATTCAAGCGGTTAAAGAAAAAAAGCCTGGTTTTGCAGTAGTAGATCTAAGACTAGCAGACGGCAATGGGCTTGAGGTAGTTAAGCAGATACAGATCACAAATCCAACGAGTAGAATCATCATGCTAACTGGTTATGGCAATATACCAACTGCTGTGGCAGCAATTAAAGAAGGAGCTATCGACTATCTTGCAAAACCAGCTGATGCAGATGATGTTGAAAAAGCACTATTAGCAGATCCTGAAAAAAAAGCTGAACCCCCTGAAAACCCAATGTCAGCAGATAGAGTTAAGTGGGAACACATTCATAGAGTTTTTGAATTATGCAACAGAAATGTCTCTGAAACAGCTAGAAGACTTAAGATGCATAGAAGAACTTTACAAAGAATTTTATCTAAAAGATCACCTAGATAAATTTATTTAACTTAATAATTTTTTTTGCCAACAAAGTTAAAAGAGATATTTTAAATAGTTCAGCTAATAAGAATGGAGTAACACCTAATTCGAGTATTGGTTTATCCCATCCAATTAAAGTTCCAAGCCAGATAACTCCAAATAAATAAATTATAGAAACAGCAAAAATTAGTTTAAAGAAAATTATAAAAATATTTTTTTTCAAATTTAAATATCCTGCAAAAAATACAGCAAACAAAAAACCTATTAAATAACCCATAGTGGGACCAGTAAAGTAAACTAAACCAATACCTTTTTCTGGTGAATTAGAAAATACAGGAATTCCAAGGATGCCCTCAAAAAGATAAACAGCGACTGATGCAAGACCAATTTTATAACCAAAAGCAATACCTAAAAAAAGAACCACAAAAGTTTGCATTGTCATGGGCACAGGATAAAATGGAATTTTTAGTTTAGCTGAAACTGTTAAAGCAATTGATCCTAAAAAAATTAGTAAAAATGTTTTTAATGCTTTTTGAATTGAATTAGTTTTTAGTAAATCCATAATATTAATTTACTATTTATTAATATAATAATCTAGTTTTTTATTAATCTTAAAAAAACATCCTCTAAATCACCATCATCAGTGGATATGTCTAAAATTTCAGCATTATTTTTCTTAACTAAATCTATTAATTTTTCCATCTTAATTTTACTTTTTTCATAAGAAACACAAATTTCTGTATTTGTTTTTGACAGTATTTTTAAAGACTCTAAGTCTTCATCATTGATTTCTATTTTTTTATCTGTTTTAAACGTTACTCTTTTTGTTTGAATTCTATCTAATAGGTTCTTAGTACTATCCAGGGCAACGATATTTCCTTTATTAAGAACAGCTATTCGTTCACACATTTCTTCAGCTTCCTCAAGATAATGTGTTGTTAAAATAATAGTTACACCAAGTTCATTAAGTAGTCTTACATTTTTCCATAAGTTTTTTCTTAATTCAACATCAACACCAGCAGTAGGTTCATCCAAAAAAACTATTGGAGGTTGATGAACTAGAGCTTTGGCCACTAATAATCTTCTTTTCATCCCACCTGATAAACTTCTAGCATAGCTATTGGCCTGTTTTTCTAGAGAGACTAAATTTAGAATAGTATCTGTGATTCTATTATTTTTTTTAATACCGTAGAGTCCTGCTTGCAACTCTAGTAACTTCCTTGGACTAAAAAAAGGATCAAGATTAACCTCTTGAGGAACTATTCCAACCGAAGCTCTAATTTGTCTTGGATCTTTATCTAAATCAAAACCCCAAACATTCACTTCTCCAGCTGTTTTAATTACTGTGCCAGCAAGAATATTAATAAATGTTGTTTTACCAGCACCATTGGGCCCAAGAAGACCAAATATTTCCCCTTCTTTCACGTTCAAGTTTAAATTATTCAAAGCACACAACTCACCAGTCAACTTATTAGTGTAAATTTTTTTTAGATTTTTTACTGAAAGTATATTTTTTTTGTCCATGCGTGTTAATACATTTATAATATTTAAATTAATTAAGATAACATTATTTAATGGATAAAATAAAAAAAACAGATCATTTTTATTTGATAGATGGTTCGGGTTATATTTTTAGAGCTTACTATGCCTTACCACCCTTGACTAGAAAAAGTGATGGGTTACCTGTGGGAGCGGTAAGTGGTTTTTGTGCTATGTTATTTAAATTGCTAGAAGACTCTAAGTCCAATGAAAATTTGCAAAAACCAACACATTTTGCTGTAATATTTGACTCAGCAAGAAAAACTTTTAGAAATGAAATTTATTCAGAATATAAAGCGAATAGATCAGAAGCACCAGATGATTTAGCGCCCCAATTTGAATATATAAGAAAATCAGTTAGTGCATTCAATTTACCATCGGTTGATCTTCCAAATTATGAGGCAGACGATTTACTAGCTACTTACGTAGAACAAATATTAGCTAAGGGAGCGAAGGTAACAATAGTTTCCTCAGATAAAGATTTGATGCAATTATATAAAAAAGATGTCCGTTTATTTGATCCGATGAAAAATAAATTTATAACACCAGAAGATATAGTAACTAAATTCGGAGTAGGCCCTGAAAAAGTAATTGATGTTCAATCTTTAGCTGGAGATAGTAGCGATAATGTTCCTGGTGTGCCTGGTATTGGTGTCAAGACTGCTGCTGAGCTGATTAATAAATATGGCACTTTAGAAAACTTACTAAATAATGCACAAGAAATAAAACAAAATAAAAGAAGAGAAACACTTATAGAAAATAAAGATAAGGCAATTATTAGTAAAAAATTAGTGACATTAATGAAGGATGCCCCTGTTGAAAGAAAGATAGAGGAATTTCAATTAAAAGAAATTGATAAAGATAAATTATATAAATTTTTAAGAGAGATGGAATTTAATAGGCTTCTTAGCTCTGCCATTTCTACGTATGGAGAACTTGAATTAAGAGATAATTTTATAGAAAAAAAAAATAAAAAACAAAATATAAATAAAAAAAATTACCACCTGATTACTAGTGAAAAAGAAATAGATGGATGGATTAATGAAGCAGAAGAGGCTGGAGAATTGGCAATTGATACTGAAACTAGCTCATTAGATGCACATCAAACAGATTTAGTTGGCATCTCATTAAGTACAAAAATCGGTAAAGCTTGCTATATCCCAATAGGTCATAAGTTTAAAGGATGCATAAAAAAAGAAACTGTAATAAAAAAATTAAAGCCACTTTTGGAGGATGAAAGTGTAAAAAAAATAGGTCAAAATATTAAATTTGATTTCATTGTCTTATATAGGCATGGCATAAAAATGAATTCAATGGAAGATACTATGTTGATGTCTTATGTGTTGGATGCTGGAAAAAATAGGCACAACATGGATACCTTATCTGAAATTCATCTACAGCATAAAACAATTTTATTTAAGGAAGTTGTTGGTACTGGAAAAAAAGAAATAAATTTTAGTGATGTAGAGTTAGATAAGGCAATGGAATATGCCGCAGAGGATGCTGATATCACTTATAGATTATACAAAATATTTTACAAAAATTTAAAATTAGAAAAATTAACAAATATTTATGAAATTTTTGAAAAACCTTTAATTAAGATATTAGCATCTATGGAAATTGCAGGAATTAAAGTTGATAACGTTTTTTTAAAAAAATTGTCAGAAAAATTTCAAAAAAAAATTGGTAAATTAGAAAAAGATATTTTTAAAATTTCAAAAAAAGAATTTAATATTGCTTCACCAAAACAGCTAGGAGAAATCATTTATAATGACTTAAAAATTGCAGTTCTTAAAAAAACTAAAAAAGGAAGTTTTGCGACAAATGCAAGTGTTCTTGAAGACTTAGCATTTAAAGGAAATCAATTTCCTCAATTAATTTTAGATTGGCGTCAGGTTTCTAAACTGAAAAATACATACTCAGATGCTTTACCTGGTCATATTAATCCAAATACAAGGAGAGTACATACTTCATTCTTATTAGCAGCAACTACAACAGGTAGACTTGCCTCCAGCGATCCAAATTTGCAAAATATTCCAATAAAATCAGAGGATGGCAAAGACATAAGAAAGGCATTTATAGCTGAAAAAGGATTTACTTTAATTTCTGCTGATTATAACCAAATTGAAATGAGAATTTTAGCAGATCTTGCAAATGTTAAAGAATTAAAAAAAGCTTTTAAGAACAATGAGGACATACACTCACTAACAGCAAGCCAGGTATTTAATATTGACATAAAAAAGGTCGACCAAGATATGAGACGAAAAGCAAAAGCGATTAATTTTGGCATTATCTATGGAATCTCTCAATATGGGCTCGCAAAACAGATTAATGTTTCAAATCATGAGGCAGATGAGTTTTTAAATTCCTACTTTTTAAAGTTTCCAGAAATAAAAACGTATATGAATGACACTATTAAATTTTGCAGAAAAAGTGGCTATGTAAATAATATTTTTGGTCGTAGATCCCACTTTAATGGAATTAATGATAAGAATTTTAATGTGAGAAATTTTCAAGAAAGAGCCGCAATAAATGCACCAATACAAGGCTCCGCTTCAGAAATAATGAGACTTGCAATGATTAGACTTGATAAAAAGTTTGAAAGTTTAAAAAATATTAAATCAAAAATATTATTACAAATACATGATGAATTAATTTTTGAAGTTCCAGAAAAAGAAACTAAAGCTATAATCAAAATTATTACTGAGGAAATGACCAGCGTCAAAGAAAGCGAATTACACTCATTTTCTACCCCCCTAACTATCGATATAAATGTAGGTAATAATTGGGGAATACTTCATTAATTTAACAGCATTGCCTAAATTAGAACAATTTAGTACTTTTATATCAACTTATGCATACACAAACAATTGCGCTCATTGATGATGATAGAAATATACTAACAAGTATAAGCATAGCTCTTGAAAAAGAAGGTTTTAAAGTTCAAACATATATTGATGGAGAAAGTGCATTAATTGGTCTTACTAGAAACCCTCCTGATTTGGCAATAATTGATATTAAGATGCCCAAAATGGATGGAGAAGAACTTTTGAAAAAATTGAGAAAAAAAACATCTTTACCAGTAATTTTTTTAACATCAAAAGACGATGAAATAGATGAGTTACTAGGATTGAAATTGGGTGCAGATGATTTTGTTAAAAAATCTGGAGGATTTTCAATTAAAGTATTGATTGAAAGAATTCGTGTGCAACTTAGAAAAAAAGATATCAATAACAATCCAGAAGAATCAAAAAATATAATTTTACATGGAAAACTAAAACTTGATCCTTCTCAACTTGAGTGTGAGTGGAACGGTAAACAATTACCTGATAAACTTACAACTACGGAATTCTTGATAGTTAAAGAATTGGCTAAAAGACCTGGAATAATTAAAGAAAGAGCACAACTAATGGACATTGCTTATCGAGAAGATACAGACATAGAAGACAGAACTATTGATAGTCATGTAAAAAGAATAAGAAAAAAATTTAAAAAAGTTGATCCAGAATTTTCAGCAATTGAAACTAGATATGGCAGTGGATACAGATGGAACGTTAGTTAATGTTCAATAATTTTCTTAAAGATCTATCTATTTTAAAAAAATTTTTATTTATTAATTCAATAATTTTTTTATTTATTGGTAGTTTAACTATACTTTATTTAAAAAATGTTCGACCGAATTTAATACAAAAAAAAACAGCTAATCATATTCAGGTAATAAATAATACAATAGATCATATTCTTAGATTAGAAATAAAATTTGAGGAAGAAGATATAAGAAGATTTTTATTTTCGACAAGATTTCTATTTCAAAATTTAGATAGAGTCATTTTATTTGATAACCAATTTAATTTGGTTGGTGATACAGACACACTGGACTTAGATCCCAGATCGTTTTCCACAAGAATGGATATTGTTCAGCAAGAAATTTTAGATGAAGAAATAAGTAAAAACATTATTGAAAAAAAAAATTTAAATGAGAAAAAAACTATTTCATTGAAAGATATTTTATCTCATTATTCATGGTCAAAAGATTTTGGCAGACCATATACTTTTACTCAAGAAGGATATAATCAATTTTTATTGACAACAATTAAAAATGTAACACTAGATGGGAAAAATATTGGATATTTAGCTATTTCAGAAAATGCAAATGATATTAAATCAGCAATAAATGAGAGAAAAACTTTTATTATTAGAACAGCAATTTTTGTTGCAATTGTAATTTTTATTTTTTCATTTGTATTAAATAGATACTTTTTGAAACCAATAAAAAATTTAGTTGCTTACACAAAAACAATCAGAGAAAAAAGTAGAAAAAAAACAAATATAAATGAATTAAAAAATAGAAATGATGAACTTGGAATACTTTCAATTTCACTCGATGATATGACAAATGAGCTTCAAAAAAGGATTTCTCACGCAGAAAATTTTTCAACAGATTTGGTTCATGAAATAAGAAATCCCTTAACATCCCTTAAGAGCGCTTCAGAAATATTACAAGAAACTGAAGATCAGACTCAAAGACGTAAATTAATTGATATTCTTGAAAATGATGTTCAAAGAATTGAAAGATTAATCACAGACTATTCTCAGATGTTAAAAGATGAAGTTGCTCTTAGTAAGGAAAAAATGAAAAAAATAAATTTAAAACTAATTATAAAATCAGTAGTAGATGATTTTAATAGTATCTATGAAACTAAAAGAGGAATTAAAATTACCTTATCAGATCTTAATAATTTAGATGAGTATAATATTAATGGAATAGAAAATAGGATTGAACAAATTATTGCAAATTTACTTGATAATTCGATTTCATTTAGCGATGATAATAAAAAAATATTAGTTCAAATTTCAAAAAATGAAAATAAGGATACCATATTAAAAGTCATTGATGAAGGTAAAGGCTTTAAAGAAAAAAATACAAAAAAAATATTTAATAGATTTTATAGCAACAGACCAGATAACTTTGGTAAACATTCTGGCTTAGGTCTAAATATCGTAAAAAACCTGGTAGATTTGCATGGTGGCACCATTAATGCTTATAATAATACTACTCATAAAGGTGCGAATGTAGAAATTACATTCCCAAAATCTTAATCATAAGTTGATTAATCAATTTTATATTGTATAAAACCGTTCAATGGACGATTTTAAAGTAAAAGATATATCACTCGCAGAATTTGGTAGAAAAGAAATTTCTATAGCCGAAAGTGAGATGCCAGGATTAATGGCATTAAGAGAAGAATATTCTGGAAAAAAACCACTTAAGGGTGCAAAGATTCTAGGCTGTCTTCATATGACGATTCAAACAGCAGTGTTGATAGAAACTTTAGTAGATCTAGGAGCTGAAGTTAGATGGTCTTCTTGTAACATTTTTTCAACACAAGACCATGCTGCCTCAGCAATCGCTAAAGCAGGAATACCTGTTTTTGCCTGGAAAGGTGAGACTGAGGAAGAGTATTTATGGTGCATAAAACAAACAATCCAAGGTAAAAAAGACTGGAAAGCTAATATGCTATTAGACGATGGAGGAGACCTAACAGCAATCATGCATAATGAATACAAAGATTTATTAAAAGAGATAAAAGGTGTTTCAGAGGAAACAACAACTGGAATTAAAGCATTAAACAAAATGGAAAAAGATGGCTCTTTAATGATACCAGCTATTAATGTGAATGATTCAGTTACAAAATCAAAATTTGATAACTTATATGGCTGTAGAGAAAGTTTAGTTGATGGAATAAGAAGAGCTACGGATGTTATGATGTCAGGTAAAGTAGCAATTGTTGCAGGCTTTGGTGATGTAGGTAAAGGTAGTGCTGCTTCTTTAAGACAAAGTGGAGCAAGAGTTATGGTAACAGAGGCTGATCCAATATGCGCACTGCAAGCAGCCATGGAGGGTTATGAGGTCGTCCTAATGGATGAGGTAATTAGTAAAGCAGACATAGTTGTAACAGCTACAGGTAATAAAGATATTGTTACAGCAGACCATATGAGAAATATGAAGGATAGAGCTATATTGTGCAATATTGGTCACTTTGATAATGAGATTCAAGTAGATGCTTTAAAAAATTATAAGTGGACAGAAGTCAAACCACAAGTCCATGAAATTGAATTAAATAGTGGTAAAAGAATTATTCTTTTAGCAGAAGGTAGATTAGTTAACTTAGGCTGTGCAACAGGACATCCAAGCTTTGTGATGAGCGCATCATTTACCAATCAAGTTATTGCTCAAATAGAACTTTGGGAAAATCATAAAAATTATGAAAATAAAGTTTATGTACTGCCAAAAAATTTAGATGAAAAAGTAGCAACGCTTCATTTAAAAAAAGTGGGTGCAAAACTTACAAAACTATCAAAGGATCAAGCAGACTATATAAGTGTTGGAACAGAGGGTCCATTTAAACCTAATGCCTATCGCTACTAATAGCGACAGGATAGATATTTCTTTAGAAGTTAAGACAGCTGAATTAGCTAAAAAATTTTCTCAAATATTAAAAAAAGGTGATGTGGTTTTTTTATATGGCGAAATAGGGGTTGGAAAAACAACATTCATAAGACATTTAATAAATCATTTTCAAAAGAATAATCATTTAAATCTAACAGAAGTTACAAGTCCAACATTTAATTTAGTAAATGAATACGATGTAGCAAGTTTTATAATTCAACATTATGATCTTTATAGGTTAACAAATAGTGCTGAAATAGATAATATTGGACTATTAGAAAATCAAAAAGAAATACTTACATTGGTTGAATGGCCAGAAAAAATAGAAAAAATAATTGACAATAAAATTGATTTATTTTTTGAATATGGAGAGCATTTAAACAAAAGATTTTTATCAATTAAAGGATTAAATAATAAAGAATTAAATGCTACCAAATAAATTTAAATTGAAAAAAATTAAGGGAGATGCTTCATTTAGAACATTTTATAGAAAAAAAATAGGAAATAAAAATTCAATTATAGTTTTTGCAACTAAAGAAAAAAAAATGAATTTGCTTATATATGATGCAATAAATAGTTTGTTAATTAAAAACAAAATCTTAGCACCGAAATTATACAGTGAAAATTATAAAAATAATTTTATAGAGATTCAAGATTTTGGAAATGATACAGTTTTTAATTTATTAAGAAAAAATAGTATTCACAAAATAAGTTTATATAAAAAATCAATTGATTTACTTATTAAAATTCAAAAAATAAAGCAAAATAAAGTCAAAAATTTTAAAGGAAAAAATTATAAAATTCCTATTTATAATAATGCTAAATTATTTAGTGAGACAAAATTATTTTTAGATTGGTATGCTAAGAAATACATATCTAGAAATAAAAGATTAAACATTAACATTGCAATAAAAAAACAAATAAAGTTTTTATTGTCTAAACTTAAATTAAAAAATAATATTTTTGTTCATCGTGATTTTCATGTTTCAAATTTAATGAAATATAAAAAACAATTAGCAATAATTGACACACAAGACGCTTTAATAGGAAATAGAGCTTATGATTTAGCTTCTTTAATTGATGATGTTAGGTTTAAATCAAGTAAAGAATTTAAAGACCAAATTTATGACTATTATTTAAAACTAAATAAAAAAAAAATTAATGAAAATATTTTTCGAAATGATTTTGAAATACTGTCAGTCCTTAGAAATATGAAGATAATAGGAATTTTTACAAGATTAGCAAATAGGGATAAAAAAAAAATATACTTAAAGCTTATACCGTATACTTGGAAATTAATTGAATTGAGAATTGAAAATAATAAAATCTTTAAAAGTCTTAAAAAAATATTAGATTCGAATTTTTCTAAAGAAATAAGGAATATTAAATGAAAATTAATACTGCATTAATTTTATGTGCTGGTTATGGTAAGAGATTAAATCCATTAACTTTAAATCAACCAAAGCCGCTTTTAAAAATTAATGAAGTTACATTACTTGAAAATTGTATTAATTTAATAGAATCGTTAGGAATAAAAAAAATAATAATAAATACATTTTATTTAAAAGATAAAATTGAAGATTTCCTCAGGATAAAAAAATTTAATGTAGACATTAAAATAATTAATGATGGAAAAGTTATTTTAAATACTGGAGGAGGGGTTTTGAATATGATAAATTTTTCAGATGAATCACATTTTTTAATCTTCAATCCAGACACAATTTGGAATAAAAATTATATAAAGTATATTAAAGATATGGAAAAATTTTATTTCACAAGAAAAATTAAGAATATACTTTTACTTGTTAGTCAAAATTTGAGCTTTGATAAGGGGCTAAAAGGTGATTTCAATTTAAATAAAAATAAAATTAAAAAAGATGATCAGAATGATTTAATTTATACTGGTTGCCAAATAATTAGTAGAGATTTATTTAGAAATCATTTAATTAGTAATTTTTCAATATCAGAAATTTGGAATCAATTAATTTTTAAAAAAGAATTGTATGGTTATGAGAGTTTAGAAAGTTTTTATCATCTCACTAATCTAGATGTGTATAAAGAACTATTAAAAAATAGGTAAATCTCTAGCTCTTTCTTGGTTTAAATATTTACATGCAGTGACTTCTTGTTTTAAATTAAGATTAACTAGAAGTGGATTTCCTGTTGGTATTTCTAGCAAAGTGATTTTTTTATTATCTAATTTGAATAAGAATTTACATAATGCTCTTATTGAATTTCCATGGGCAGAAATGACAATATTTTTATTTTTTAATAATTTATTTTGAATATTTGAGTTATAGTACTCTATTACTCTTTCATAAGTATCTTTAAGTGACTCAGTATCTGGAATTCTTTCTTTAGGAATTTTTTTATAGGTCTCAATGTTTAATGGATGGTATGGATTATTTCTATTTAATGGTTCAGGTTTTATATTCCAGGATCTTCTAAATTCATAAATTTTATCTTCACCTAATTTTTTCTTCATTTCATCTTTATTTAAGCCTGTTAATGCACCGTAGTGTCTTTCATTTAGTTGCCATGCCTTTATAGGTTGTTTGTTGTCTCTCAATGTATCTTGAATAAGTTTTAGAGTATTAATGGCCCTTAGTTGAAAAGATGAAAAAAAATAATCAATATTTATATTTAATTTTTTAATATCTTCACCAGATTTACATGCCTCCAATTTTCCTTGACCAGTAAGATCAATATCAACCCAGCCTGTAAATCTTTTTTCAAGATTCCATTCACTTTGACCATGTCTAACTAAAATTAAATTTGGCATTTGATATATTTTGATAACTGATAAAACTAATAAAATAAATAAAATTATTATGAAAAAAATTAACAATATTTTAATTAAAAGCTTTCATTGTATTAATCTAATACTGATAGTACTTTATCTGTATCCTGGAAGTATATTTGGTTATGTTTTATATAAAAATTTTTCTATCCAACCTCAAATTACAAGAGATTTTTTAATTTCTTCTAATCATTTTTATGTATTTATAATTTTGTCTATAGTTGGAATTTTAGCCTTTATAAATACAAAAAAAATTAATTTTTTAATAAAATATCTATTTGTAATATCTATTTTATTAGAATTTTTACATATGTTTATTCCAAATAGAAGTTTTGAATTGAGTGATTTATTTGGAAATATTGTTGGAGTTATTGTAGTGGTTGTTGTTTATAAAATTAAACAAAAAATATGAGTAAAATAATCAATCCTTTTCTAGTTTTTTCAATCTTATTTATCTCAGCCTGTTCTTCAGTACCTAAAAATACATCTAGCAGCTGCTCAATTTTTAACGAAAGATATTTATGGTATAAGCATGCCAAAAAAACAGAAGAGAAGTGGGGAACTCCAATCTATGTTCAGTTAGCAATAATCAAAATGGAATCAGACTTTGATTGGTTAGCAAAACCAGCAAGACAAAAAATATTTAAAGTTATACCCTTTAAAAGACCATCAAGTTCATTTGGTTATTCACAAGCCGTTAAAGGAACATGGGAGCAGTATAAAAAAGAAACTGGAAATAAGTTCGCAACAAGAACAAGATTTAAAGATAGTGTTGATTTTATTGGGTGGTATACAAATAAGACAGAGTCAATTTTAAAGATATCCAAGAAAGATACTTATCGACAATACTTAGCCTACCATGAAGGGTGGGGTGCTTACAAAAATTATAAAGATAATCAAAAAGTGATTATTTTAGCAAAAAAAGTTGAAAAACAGGCTGATAAGTACAAGGCTCAATTGAAAAAATGTCAGAAAAGGCTAAATAAAAATAAGTATATTATTTTTTAACGAAGTTGTTTTTTTAGTTCGATATCTACTGCATCAATTCTTTGGGTATTTTTAGCAAGGGTTAAATACATTGTCGGAGTCACATATAATGTAAAGAATGTGGAAATAATCATTCCACCTAGAATAGTTGCACCTACAGCCAACCTAGATGTTTCCCCTGCACCAGGTCCAATATTACCTATTACCAGTGGTAACATTGCAATCATTGTACTTATAGAAGTCATCATAATTGGTCTGAATCTAAGATCGCAGGCTTCTTTAATTGATGACTCTATATTTTTTCCTGTTGCTCTTAATTGATTTGCATAATCAACAATTAGGATACTGTTTTTAGTGGAAATTCCAATTAGTATTACAAGTGCAATTTGTGAAAAAATATTTATTGAACTGTTTAAAAATAAAATGAATATCAAACCACCAAACAAAGCAAGCGGAACAGTCAACACTATTATAAATGGGTGTATAAATGAGTTAAAGGTTGCTGCCATTACCAAATAGGCAGTCAATAGTGCCAACCCAAAAATAATGAATAACTCATTACTAGTTTCTTTTAATTCCTCAGACTTTCCTTTCCATGCAATTTGATTATTTATTTGTGAGTCAAATAAAGTTTGCTCTAAGTAACTAATGGCTTCAGAAAGGGTATAATCTTCAGATATATTTGCAGATATAGTTACAGCTCTTTGTCTATTATACCTTGCTAATTTTTTTGCCGATCCTTCCTCTTTAAATTCAACTAAATTTGCTAATGAAATTAGCTTACCTGTAGTATTTGACCTTACAAAAATTTTAGTTAAACCTTCATTATTTCTTCTATCTGCCAAATATTGTTGAAGAATAATAGGATATTCTTTTCCTAATTTGTTAAATTTAGTTACAGTTTTACCCCCATAAAGAGTTTCTAAAGTTTTTCCAATTGACTCAGTTGAAACTCCTAAATCTTTGGCTCTATTTTTGTTAATAGATAATTTTATTTCTGGTTTATTTCTCGAGTAATCTGACTCTATTCTAGATAATTTTTTATTTTTTCTTAATTTTGATATAATCTCATTTTGTTTTTCTTCTAACTCTTCATAACTATTTCCTAATATCACCATTTGAACAGGTTTATTATAACTTGATACTCTTATTGATTGAGGGGATATGGGAAATGCAACAGTTTCTGGTACTGTAACAATTTTGCCAATTGCCTGCCTCATTACAGTTTGTGAGTTTTGTTTTCTATTCTCCCAATCATCCAGTAAGGCAATAATTATAAAACTATTAAAAGAATTTTTATTGCTTCCAAATCCAGGAACTCTCATGATAAATCTTTTATAAGGACTGTTTTCGGCTTTAAGCAAAGGAATTAATCTCTTCTCCACGTCCTCGGCTCTCTTTTCTGTATACTCAAATGAACTACCCTCATCAGTGAAACCAAGCACAAGATAGACACCTCTATCTTCTATTGGTAATAGTTCTTTTTTAGTAAAGTTATATAAAATACTAGATCCAACAATTGTTAAGATTAAAAATAAAATAACAATCTTTTTTTTGTTTAGCCAAAACAAAAGAGTTTCTTGATAGAACTTTGAAAAGGATTTAAAAAATTTATCGAATTTTACAACAATAAAATTTTGCTTTGGTTTTTTGACTAAAAATTTACTTCCCAACATTGGTGATAAAGTTAATGCCACAAAAGAAGACACTACAATTGAAAAAGATAATGCTATTGCAGTTTCTCTAAATAAAGTACCTGCAATACCATCGATAAAAATTAAAGGCAGAAAGACTGCAACTAAAATTAAAGTTGTAGCTATGATTGCAAAACTAATTTGTTTTGATCCCTTATATGCTGCAACTAAAGGGGTTTCTCCATTTTCAATTCTTCTATATATTGCATCAGTCATGATTACAGAGTCGTCAGTGATAATTCCTATCGCTAAAATAAAACTTAGAAGAACAAATATATTTATTGATAGTCCAAATAGATAAAGGCCCAAGAAAGATGCTATTAAACTTACTGGTAAAGCGATTGCTGGAACAATTACAGCTTTAAGATTGCCTAAAAACAAATAAATAATTGCAACAACCAATATAAATGCAATTATTAGAGTTTTGTATACCTCTTGTATTGCAGTACCCACATATGTCGCTCGGTCAAAAGCAACCTCAATATCAATACCATTTGGCAATGTTTTTTTTATATCAATTATTTTTTTTCTAATTTCTTTAGACAATTCAACAGTTGATGCACCACTTTTTGCATAAATACCAATACCGACAGTTTTTTGATTTAAAGCATTTTTTGTTTGAGCTTTAAAAAGAGTTTTTTCAGACACTGGTCCAAATTCAACATTTGCAATATCTGAGAGTCTTATAATGCTATTTTTAATTTTTTTGATAGGTAGTTGTTTTAATTTACCAATATCATCATAAGATTTATCTAAATTTAGTGTTAAATCTATATTATTGGCCTCAAGAGTACCTGCGGGTAGGCTAATATTTTCTTTTCTTAAAGCTGCTTCAACTTCTTGAATGGTTAAGTTATTAGCTGCCAATTTAATTGGATCAATCCATACTCTTACGCTTAAGTGCCTTAAACCACCTGTCATAATTCTTCCAACATTCTTAACACTTGAAAATTGGTCGACCAAATATCTTTCAGTATAATCTCCTAGATCTAAGTCATTCCAAGTCGATGAAGTTACTGACAACCACATAGTAGTTGTAAATCCGGCTGCTTGTTTTAATATTTGAGGTGCATCAGCTTCACTTGGTAATCTGTCCACAATTCTTGCAATTCTTTCTCTTATATCATTGGCGGCATTATCTAGAACAATATCTGTGTTAAACTCAATATCTATTGTACTACTACCATTTTCAGATGTTGAGTTAATATTTTTAATTCCTTCAGCTCCACCCACCACATCTTCAATAACTTGAGTTATTTCTTGGTCAATAATTGGAGCTGATGCTGATTTATAATTTACTTTAACCTGAACTACTGGTGGCTGCAAACCATCAGGTAATTCTCTTACTGGTAATTCTGAAAAAACAAATATACCAAAAACGATTAATATAAGTGACATTACCCAAGCAACAACTGGTCTTCTTATGCTTACGTCAGTAATATACATTATTTTTTAATGGGTTTAATTTTGCCTTTAGAACGAACTTTTTTGAGACCTTCTGCAACAATGTTTTCTCCTTCATTTAATCCAGATAGAACTTCAACATAACCACCACCTCTTATGCCAGTCTTAATTTCAGTTTTGTATGTGATATTTTTTTCTGAAACTTTGTAGACATAAATTTTATCCCCCTCCAGCATTATACTTGTGTCAGGGATCCCAAGAGAATTTCTCTCGTTATAATTAACTGTTACTTCCAAAAGTGATCCTGGAATTAATTCAGCATCTTCATTATCAATCTTTACTCTTATTAAAAGACTTCTTGTTTCAGCATTTATTCTGCTTGAAACAGCTGAAACAATTCCATTATAAATTTTGTTTTTATTACCAGAGAATTTAGCAGTTACAACCAATCCTTTTTTAATTTCATTTGCAAAAATTTCTGGAATTTTTAGATCAGAATAAATAATTGAATTGTCATCCAAAGTAATGATAATTGAATTATTAGAGTCGAGAATATCACCCGTAAGACCTCTGTAACCTAAAACACCATTGAATGGAGCAATAATATTTCTATCTTTCAGTTCTACTATTAAATCTCCTTTTTTAACATATTCTTTAAGGTCTAATTCTTTAATCAAGTTACTTCTTTTAATTCTAAAGGAGTCATTTTTTTTTGAGATAGCTGTACCAAAACTTTCAATTTTTTCAGAAAAATTAATTTTCAAAACTTCGGTTACGATAATTCCTGGAGGAGGTCTTTTGCTGAATTTTTTTGCAAAATGATTCCCAATTATTATTCTACCAATTACAACAATAGAAATGATTAAAAAAAATGTTATTATTATAGATATAATTTTAGTTGATCTTTTCATAATTAAAATTTTCCGTATTCACTCCATGAACCATCATAAATTGTAGGAGTATATTTATTATCTATTAGGGAATAAGCAAGGGCTAAAACAGATGCAGTTACACCTGAACCACAAGAAAATACAAGATTTTTATTAAGGTCACATTTGACAGACTTAAATTTTTCTAAAATTTTTTCTTTGTCAATAAAAGTTCTATCATTATTTATCAGATCTGAAAATGGCAAACAAAATGAGTGTTGTATTGAGCCACTTCGCAATCCTTTTCTTGGTTCAGCAATTTCACCTTCAAATCTTTTTTTGCTTCTAGCATCAATAACTGTGAATTCTTTTGTAGAAATATTTTTATTTATTTCTAGCATGTTTTTTACTAGGTTTTTTTTTTCATTTGCTTTGTAATTACTTCTTACAATCAAAGTTAAATTGCTTGTTGTGGGTTTATTTTCCATAATCCATTTTTTTAAGCCTCCATCCAATACATGAATTAGTTTTGGGTTATGACCAAAGTAAATAAAATTATACCAACATCTACAAGAACTGATTACATCTGAATTATCATAAATAACTATTTTATCATCATTTTTTATACCCATCTCCGAAACAATATTTTCCCACGAATTTTTATCAGTTAGCATATGTGGTAAGTCAGTATTTTTTTTAGAATTTTTATCCAAATCAAAAAAAATAGCATTTTTAATGTGTTGTTTTTTATATTCTTCAAAACCATTTCTATTTTTTTGAGGCATGTGCCAAGAACAGTCAATAATTTTTATTTTATCTAGGTTATCTTCCAGCCATTTTGTAGTTACTAATGACATATTATTTTTTTTCTAAATATTTTTGATGATATTCTTCTGCAGGACAATAGTTTTTTACTAAAGAAATATTTGTAACTACCTTGTTTGATAGTTTTTTATTGAATTTTTTTTTAATTTCTTCAGCAATAGTCTTTTGTTTATCATTTAAATAGAATATTTCACTTCTATATTGAGTTCCAAAATCTGGACCTTGTGAATTCAAAGTTGTTGAGTCGTGAATTTCAAAAAAAAAATCTAAAATTTTTTCATATGAAATAATTTTTGGATCAAAATCTAATTTAACAACCTCAGCATGATTCGTCGTTCCAGAGCAAACCTCTCTGTAATTTGTTTGCTTGTTATTTCCACCACAGTAGCCAACCTCAGTTTTGATGATCCCATCAAGTTTACTAAATTCAATTTCAGGTCCCCAAAAGCATCCTAATGCTAAAATTGCTATTTCCATTGATTATCCTTTAATTTAATCTACAAATTATTCTTATGCTTACTAAAAATCAATTAGGCTTTTTGTACATGTTTATGTCTGTAGTGGCATTTTCTATTATGGATTTAATTGTTAAATGGTCAGAATATTACCCTTTGGGACAGGTACTATTTTTCAGAGGTTTTTTTGGGGTAGTTCTTTATTTTTTTATAATGCCAAGAGAAAGAATTAAAAATTTTTACTATACCCAAAGAGCAGGGTTACATTTTTTGAGGTGTTTCTTCGGTTTGATTGCTTTAATTGCAATATTTATTGCTCTAAGAAATTTACCGCTAGCTACTGTTGTTAGTATTTCTTTTGCTGCCCCAATCTTCACCACTATATTTTCAATTTTTTTTTTAAGTGAAAAAGTAGGCTTTTATAGATGGCTTGCTGTATTAATTGGTTTTGTGGGAATAATTGTTATAACTGAACCCGGTTTTAATTCTTTGAACATATATTATATTTATCCAATTATTTTTTGTTTAGGCTTATCTTATGTTGCAATCGCAATTAGGCAGTTATCGACCACAGAACCTGTCTGGCTTATTTCTTTAAATTTTTCACTGGTTATTACCCTGGTAAGTTTATTTACAATTCCTTTGGGATGGATAATGCCTCAAATTAAAGATTTAATTTTATTATGCATGATTGGACTCTTGGGAGGAATAGCAAATTTATGGCTTAGTCAATCTTTCAAATTATCTGAGGTTTCACTTGTATCTCCATTAAAATATTTAGCATTAGTTTTTGGAATAATTTTTGGATATCTAATTTGGGACGAAATACCATCAATAAAAACATTATTAGGGGCATTATTGGTGATTACTTCTTCCTTAATTATTCTTAGAAGAGAGATTTACCATAAAAAAAAAATACCCTCCAATACCAGACATGAATAAAATGCCAAAATATTGGACTAAAGCAAAAAAATATTTATCTAAAAAAGATAAAGTTATGTCTATTTTAATTGAGAAGTATAAATCACCCTCAGAGACAGTTCTTACATCAAGGAAAGACATCTTCTTTTCATTATGTAAAAGTATTATTGGTCAACAAATAAGTGTTGCGGCAGCAAATTCTGTTTTCTTAAAATTTGAAAAAAGATGCAAAAATAGAATTAATGCAAAAGTAGTATCTAAACTTTCTTTTACACAACTTAAAGAATGTGGATTAAGTAAACAAAAAGTTAAAGGAATACAAAGTTTAGCAAAACAAACTTTAGATAAATCATTTAATCCTAATTTAATTTCTAAAATGTCAGATGAAGAAGCAATTATTTATTTATCCAAATTAAGACAAATTGGAAGATGGTCTGCTGAAATGATTTTGTTATTCACTTATAATCGCTCAAATATTTGGCCTGTTCAAGATATTGGACTCTTAAGGGGAATTTCAAAGAATTATAAAAAAAAATATTTACCACCAGAAACATTTGTAAAGTTATTAAACAAAAGATTTACTCCATATTGTTCAGTTGCAACATGGTATCTATGGAGAAGTATAGATCCTGAACCTATTCAGTACTAAAACCTTCTATGACAATACCGTTAAAATCTGCCTTTCCATCTCTAAAAGATTTAGCTTCTTGGTATTCTTTAGAATTATAAAACTCTTTAGCAATATTAAATGAAGGAAATTCAGCCACAATATTCCTTTCATATTTATCTTTACCTTCAAGAATCTCAAATCTTCCACCTCTAACTAAAAATTTCCCTTTGTATTTTGCAATAGCTACTTCAGCACGCTTTGCATATTCTGCATAAGCTTTTTTTTCATTAATGTTTACTTTTGCAATCCAGTATGCCTTCATATCAATCTATCCAGTCTTTTAAATCATGTAAATTATTTTGAATATAAAGTGGAAGATTATTAATTTCAAATTTTTTTAATTTTTCCCCTTTTCCGATTTTACCTACAGATTTATCAACATTCAAATTGTAGATTGCTTCTTTATTATCTATAATTTCATTTATTTGATCTACTGTTAAAGGGTTCACATCAAATTCTCTATGATGTAAATAAGACTTTAATTTGTGTTCAATTTCCTTAGCTGTTTTGATGTTTGTAAAGTGCCAGCCTCCATTATCAATAATTTTTACACTTATATATTTTTTATTTGAAAATAATGCATCTATTCTTAGGAAAGAATATTTTCGATTTTTTACATTTCTAAGCCATTGAGAATTGACTAGATTTTTTTTCTTACACGCTTTTGTACCTGTCCATATAAAACTAGGTAAATGTAGATTAAATTTATAATAGAACATATTCTGTTTAAATAGAATAATTTTTTCGTTAAACTTTTCAAAATTTATATTAGACAAATTAGGAATTTCATCTACATCAGATATTAAAATAATATCATTATCCTTTGCTTTTATTAATCCATTCTTAATATAATTTCTTTGACCATTTTCTCTACAAATAGCATTAAAAATATATTTTTTTGTTTTTTCATAAACATCATCATTGTCATTTATTGTTTTTATTTCTTTCGACTCTTCTTCATAAATTAAATAGATAATTTTTTTTTTAAATTTTTCAAATTTTTTATGATTAAATTTTAAATCCCTAGCGCCCCCTTTATGAGTGAATCTGCTTTCTACTATTACAAAATAGTCAACAAATGGGTCTAACGTATTTAGCCTTACATCAAGGACGACTTCTTCATCAAAATACATAAAGCAGTCATATATTTTCATAATTTTTATTCTTTTTTATTTATATTTATATGATAAAAAATTTTATGGCAGATAAATTAATTATCACTTTTGAAGAATATACAAAAATAGTTGAGAAACTAGCAATAGAAATTCACAAAAATTATAAACCAACAGTATTAGTAGGTATTATGAGGGGCGCAGCACCTATACTTGACATACTTTCTAGAATTTTAAAACTACCTATCGCTTATATTGTAATCCAAAGTTATTCGGGTAGAGAAATGGAAGACAAACAAGGTCAACTTATGTTTGCTAGAGAAATAAGTTCTTTAGCTGAAAATAAGGATTTTGATAGAGTACTTTTGATTGATGATCTATCTGACACTGGTCTTACATTAAACAAAAGTATTGAATGGTTAAAAAGATATGAGCCTACAAAAAATTTTATTAAAGAGGTTAAAACAGCCTGTTTGTGGAAAAAAAAATCATCTTCGTTTGAACCAGACTTTTGTCCAGTAAAACTGGAAACTGACCCGTGGATAGTTCAGCCAACAGAACATTATGAAGAGCTATCTATAAAAGAAATAATAGAGAGAAATAGATAGGGCTGGAATATTGACCAGCCCTAAAATTAATTGTTAAGCAACTGCGAAACTAATTACACTAAGTATTGCAATAACCCATATTGCAGGTGATGTCTTTGAAGACTTACCAGTAAACAATCTTATTAAAGCATAAGATATAAAAGCTAAAGCAATACCATTGCTTATACTGTAAGTTAAAGGCATGGCGATCATAGCAAGTACTGCCGGTGCAGACTCGCCAATATCATCCCATTCAATATCAGTAATGTTTCTTACAAATAGAACTGAGACATATAACAATGCAGCTCCATCTATCTCTTTTGGTAGACTTGTTGCAAGAGGCGAAAGAAATAAGCAAGCTAGAAATAAAATTCCAATAGTTAAAGATGTCATCCCTGTTCTACCACCAGCTTTTACTCCAGCGCCTGATTCTACGTAGCTTGTTACTGTTGTAGTACCCATTAACGCACCAGCTACTGTTCCAACACTATCAGCCATCATTGCTTTTTCAATGTCTTGAACTTTTCCTTTACTGTCTACTTTACCTGCAACGTTAGCCACTGAAGTTAAAGTTCCAGCAGTATCAAAAAAATCAATAAATAATAATGTAAATATCACAGTAGACATTCCAGCTGTAAATGCAGCCGTAAGATCAAAATCAAGTAGATAAGTCATTGGAGGAACACTTCCCACAACACCATTGAATTTTGCAAGCCCACTTACCCAAGCAATAATACTAAAAGCAAGAATTCCAATAATAATATTTCCTTTGATATTAAGTTTTTCCATTACAATCATTGATACAAATGCCAAACAACCAAGTAAGATTAAAGGATTTTTAATATCACCAAGAGTTACCAATGTGACTGGGTGATCAGCCACAACTCCCATAATTTCTAATCCAATAATTGCTAGGAACAAACCAATACCTGCGCCAATCCCAAGTTTTAAACTTTTGGGTATTGAATTAATTAACCAAGCTCTTATGGGTGTTAATGATATTATTAAGAATAGTATACCTGCTACTAAAACCGCTCCAAGTGCTGCTTGGGGCGTATAACCCATACCAGCCACAACACCAAATGCTACAAAGGCATTAATTCCCATACCTGGCGCTAATCCTATTGGCCAAGTCTTTCCGTAAAATGCCATTATGAAACAAGCAAGTGCAGTTGCTACAATTGTTGCTGTAAATACAGCACCAAAATCAAAGAAACCTTTTTCTGCGCCTGCAAATTCCCCTGATAATATAAATGGATTTAAAAACATTATATAAGCCATTGTTAAAAAAGTAGTTACACCAGCTATTACTTCTGTTTTGAAATCTGTCTTATGTTTTTTATAGTTAAAATATTTTTCTAACATTGAACCTCCTCAGATTAGATAGATTAATATTAGATATTTTAAAAAAATACCCTAAAAAATCTGAGCTTATTCACATAATTCAACTAATAAGTTTATATTTGTGGCAGATTACACATGCTAAAGTTAAATATGAATAAATTTAAATTTATTTTTATAAATTTGTTTTTACTAGCATTACTTTCAGGCTGTCAGACAATTAAGCAAAAAACAGATAATATTATTGAAAAAGAAAATAATAAATTAACTCAATATATTGGAAAAACATCAGACAATTTAAAATTTGATTTAGGTAAACCAGATGAAGACTTTAAAAATGTTAAAGGTAACACAATATTAATTTACAATTCTAAAAAATATTTAGTACCATGTGAGAGAAGATTTGAATTAGATTCAAGATCTATTGTAATTGGCTTTATATCTAATGGATGTTTTTAATATTCGTGGGGAATAATCCCCACAAATAAGATTTATACTTATTTAATTTCAATAAGTTTTTTCTTTTTATATTCAGGTATGACTCTTTCACAAGAGATTGTCAAAAGACCATCTTTAAGCTCTGCACCATTTACTTTTACATCGTCCGCAATAGTGAAGGATCTTGCAAATTGTCTTTGAGAAATTCCCTTATGAATAATTTCACCATTTTCAATATGTTTTTCAGATTGGTTCTTATTTTCTGAGATATTGATCTTTTTAGTTTTTACGGTTAATAAATTGTCTTCAAACTCAACTTCAACATCTTTTTTGTTAAAACCAGCTAGAGCAACTTCAATTGCATAATTATCTTTTCCAGTTTTTCTAATATTGTAAGGTGGGTAATTAGACTGTGTAGCCAATCCTCCATTTCCTAACATATTTTCAAATTGATCAAACATATCGTCAAACCCAATTGAAAATGGTCTTAAAGTATTAAATATAGATAGATCTCTACTTGTCATAGTTTCCTCCATTGTTAGCAAGGTTAATTTAGTAAGTCCCATTAGGCGACTTACTAGTATTATTTAAGAATTTAAATTAAAATTTCAAGATACAGACACTAAATTTTTTTTGTAATTTTTAATGCAAACGCATAATCTAAAGCAACTTCTTCAATAGCTCCATCTCTTCCAGATTTCCCCCCATGGCCCGCGTTCATCTCGGTTTTTAAAAGTAATAAGTTATTATCCGTTTTATATTCTCTTAGTTTTGCAGTAAATTTTGCAGGCTCATCAAATAAAACTCGGTTATCACTTAGACTAGTTGTTATAAGTATATGCGGATAATCCATTTTTTTTATGTTGTTATATGGCGCATATGAAAAAATATAATCAAAATGTTCTTTAAAATCTTTTGCATTGCCAAATTCATCAAATTCACCAATAGTTAAAGGTAAGGTGTGATCTAAATTAGTTGTTAAAGAGTCTACAAATGGAACTGCCATTATAATACCTAAAAATAATTCTGGTGATTGATTCACGACAGCACCCATAAGAAGACCGCCAGCAGAGCCACCCATTCCTATTATTTTCTTTTTTGAGGTATATTTATTTTCAATTAAATATTTTGCTGATGCTATATAATCTTCAAAAGTGTTTTTTTTATTAAGAAGTTTTCCTTCTTTCCACCACTTCATGCCTCTTTCCATTCCACCTCTAATATGAGCTGTAACCCAAATAATATTTCTATTAATTAGACTGAGTCTTGTAAGTGAAAAACTTGGACTCATTGAACTACCATATGAACCATAGCCATAAAGTAATAAATTTGCTGATCCATCTAGTTTGGTATCCTTATGTCTTATTATTGTAAGAGGAATCATTCTTTCATCGTGTGATTTGCAATCGACTCTTTCAACGATGTAATCTTTTGAATTATGTCCTGATGGAATTTCTTGTTCTTTGACTAATTTTTTTTCTTTAGTGCTTAAGTTGTACAAATATACTCTTGATTGTGTTTTTGGTGATGAATAACCCAAATAAATTTTGTCAGTTTTTCTATCCTTCTGAACTAAAGATACACCAGGAACATAGACTTTTTCATCAGAAAAAATAAGCTCATCTTCCACACCAGTTTTAATGTTTTTTACAAATAATTTATCTAAAGCATTAGATGTTTCAGATCTTATTATCCAATTATTTAAAAAAGTGAGTCCACCAATTAAAACCTCATCTTTTGCAGGTATTAATATTTTCCATTCAGGTTTTTCTAAACTGCTACTAATATCTATTTTAAAATCTTCAGCATCTTCATTTGTGTGTTTATAAAATTTTCCATTCCAAGAATTAATTGAATAAAGTATTCCTTTTTTCCGTTTTTCAATTAATTTAGGTTTTGGTTCATTTTCATTAGAATTAAAATAATATTGTTCAGAAGTATTGTGGTCTGAAGCGGTTATAAAAAAATATTTTTCATCTGAACTTAGGCTAATTCCAACAGTGAAGGCTTCACTTTTTTCTTCAAAAATTAATTGATCATCTTTGGTATTTGTTCCTAATTTATGTCTATAAATTTTTCTTGGTCTATGATTGCTATCTAGTTTTGAATAAAATATATGTTCATCGCTTAAGCTAAAAGTTATAGTTCCCGATGTTTCTTCAATTTTTTCTGTAACTAATTTTTTGCTTTTTATATCTCTTACGTAAATTGTATAATATTCAGAACCTTTAGTATCTAATGAATATCCAAGATACTTATCATTATTACTAACCTCTAAATCTCCAACCCCAAAATATTCTACATCTAATTTTTTTTTCTCAAAATCTCCGTCCCAAATTTCTTCAATATTATTACTTCCAATTTTTTTTCTCAATTTTATAGAATAATTACCTTTTTTGGTTGTTTTTTCCCAATATTCATAATTAACATCTTTGAATGGTAAAGACTCGTCATCTAATTTTATTCTACCTTTAATTTCATCAAATAATTCTTTTTGAATATCTTTAGTATCTGACAAATGAAAATCAGTATAAGAGTTCTCTTCTTCAAGATATTTTTTTACTTCAGGATTTAATTTTTTGCTATCTTTTAAAACTTCCAAGATATCATTTTGATGTATCCAACTATAATTGTCTTCCAAAACGATATCATGATACGTTTTTATCTCTGGTTTTTTTTTAAGTTGTGGTATTTTCATATTAGAAATTTAAATATATGAATATAATATTTTATACACTAATTTTTTTACTAATTGCTTATTTTTTGTTGAAATCAATAGCAAATATACCGTCTAAGAAAATATCAAAAAATCTTAGAACGTTAATTTTTTTGGGGTCAATAGTACTTGCGATTTTATTTGCAGTCGGAGGAAAGTTTTTACTTAGTTTGCCATTAACATTACTGAGTTTAGCTCTAGTTAAATTAAAAGGACTATCTATATTTCAGTTAATTAGCCTATTTAGACTTATTCAAACATTGAGAAAGTCTGGTAGATTTACATTTAATAAAAATTTAAATTTCAAAAATTCTTCAATTTTATCTATTGAGGAATCTTACAAAATTTTAAATTTGGATATAAATAAAAAAAATACAAAAGAAGATATTAATAAAGCCTATATAAAAATTCAAAAAAAAATTCATCCAGATATTTCACCTGAGACTGCGAGATTGTCCACTTTAGTAAATGAGGCAAAAGAAATAATTTTAAAACAATTATAAAATTACTTTAAATAAATTTTTTAATTTTATTAAATACCATGTCAATGGTAATTTTATTAGGAGAGATATTGGAGTCATGAGATACATAATTTTCATCAATATCATCTGGTAAAATTCTGAATTGGTTTTTACTGTAATCAGTGTAAGCTTTGGGCGTATCGAGAATTATTATAAAACTAGGTACTGAACTTTGAGAGGCAACATGATGACCAAAAGAGTCATTTCCAATATACATGTGACTCATAGAAATTAATGGTATTATTTCTGAAATATTTTTATTGTCTAATGAAGAGCAACATTCATTTCCAATTTCATTTAAAATCTTGTCTGCAATTTCTTTTTCATTAGGACCACACAAAAGATAAAAAAAGTGATCTTTATTTATATTTATTTTTTTGATTAAAGAAATAAAATTTTCAGCACCCCACCTCGTTGTTGGACCAGAGGAACCAACACCAAGAATGATATTTTTTTTTATGTCACTTATTTTATTTTTTAAATTAATCTTTTTAACCGGGTCAATATACAAAAGAGTTTCAGTCGGACAATTTAAAATATTTAGACTTTGTTCTGTAAATTTTTTTGCTGCTTGCACTAAGTGTAAGTTTTTTTTTTTAAAAATTGAATAAGATTTAACATTTTTTATACCAGCAATTTTACTTGCAATCACATATCTAAAACTTGGATAAAAAATAAAAATATTATCTAATTTTAAATCTTTTAAGAAATTGCTTAATTTAAAAACATCAGTAAATTTTTTATGATATTTGTTAAGATATATTATTTCTTTTATTAATGGATCGTCTGATAAAGCTTGTTCCAAATTTTTACATAGAGTGACTATTGTGATTGGTCCATACTTTTTTGCAAATTCATGGCAATAACTTAAATGAAGTAAATTTGAACCAAGTCCTTTGTAGCTTAACAGAATAGCAGTTTTCATAATTTTAGAAAAAATATAGTCTTAATATAGTCATTTTAAGTTCCATTTTAAAAACATTTGATGTATTTTTATACAAGCAATTATTATGACCAAGATAAAGGGAATTTATGCGGCTGGAATGTCAGTTTTAAATAATGATCTAAGTTTAAATATCTCAAAAACAATAGAACATGCAGAAAAACTCATAGACAGAGGTTGTCATGGAGTGGCAATCTTTGGTAGCACAGGGCAAGCCCAATTAATCTCGGTAAGTGAAAAAATTAGCTTATTGAACATGTTATCTAAAAGCCGGTATGGAAAAAAATTTTTAATAGGTACTGGACTCAATTCTTTGAGCGAAACTATTAATTTAATGAAAGTAGCTTCATCTTTAAATTTTAATAATTTTTTAATAATGCCCCCAGCTTATTATAATTATGGTGACAAGGAAGTAATCGAATTTTATTCAAGAGTGATTGGAGCGAATCCGAATAGTAAAATTATTTTATATAATTTTGAAAAATTATGTGGCTATAAATTTAGCGTTGATTGTGTTGAAAAACTTGTAAAAAAATTTCCTGAACAAATTGTTGGAGTAAAAGATAGTTCATATAACCTTTTTGAAAAGTTAAAAATAAAAAATTTTTCTATTATGCCAGGATCAGAGTCAAAACTTTTAAAAGGTTTAGAATTAGGAGCAGTTGGAATTATTACAGCAACTTGTAATGTGACAGCATATTTGTCAAGAAAGGTTTATGATGATTTTTTTGAAAAAAAAAAACAAACAAAAAATAAAATACTGTGTGATGTTAGAAATGTATTCGAAAAATTTAATTTAATATCAGGATTGCATACTTTTATGTCTGATGAAGATGAAATATATCAAAATGTTCTACCTCCGGTCAGTCTTTTAAACAAAAAAGATAAACAACAATTAATAAATGATCTGAATAAACTTAATTTTAAGATAGGATCCTTAGGGGAAGCTTAATGCAGCTCGCAAGATTTTTAAATAAATTATTTAAAGAAGATGGCTTTATATTGTTGGATGCAAATTTAAAAAAATATATCATAGGCAATCCCAAAAGAAAAAACCCAATTGTTTTAAAAATTTTAAATAAGAAACTTCATTATAAATTATTGTTTAGACCAGACTTATATTTCGGCGAGGCCTATTCAGAGGGAGAAATTGAAATTGAAAATGGAACTCTTACTGAATTTTTGGATCTAGCACTTATGAATATAGGAAGAGGAGAGTTGAATTTTTTTAGCCAACTGATTAATAAACTTAGTGGTTCGTATAGATATTTAACAAATTTCAATTTTATAAAAAAATCAAAAATGAATGTAGCACATCACTATGACCTTTCTGATGAATTATATGACTTATTTTTAGATCCAAAAAGACAATATTCGTGTGGATATTTTAAAAATGAAAGTGATTCTTTAGAAACGGCTCAAAATAATAAGATACAGCACATAATAAAAAAGCTTAATATTAAACCTAACCAAAAGGTTTTGGACATAGGTTGTGGTTGGGGATCATTAGCAATAGACATAGCTAAAAGTATTAATTGTGAAGTTACAGGAATAACATTATCAAAAAAGCAATTTGAGTATTGTGTTAAGAAAGCTAAAGAACTTAACTTAGAGAATCAAGTTACATTTAGATTAATTGACTATCGAGAGTTAAATGAAAAATTTGATAGAATTGTGAGTGTTGGCATGTTTGAACATGTGGGTAGAAAATTTTATAAGAAATTTTTCAAAAAAATAGAAAAACTACTTAATAATAACGGGATATCATTGATTCACACAATAGGTTCAGTTAATCCACCGAGAGACCCGCATCCGTGGATTACCAAATATATCTTTCCAGGAGGATACACACCAAGCTTAAGTGAAGTGACTACTCCAATAGAAAAAGCAGGCTTGATCGTATCAGATATTGAAGTTTTAAAACTTCATTATTCTCATACTTTGAGACATTGGAAGGAAAATTGCTTGAAAAATAAGGCTCAAATAGTTGAAATGTTCGATGAAAAATTTTTTAGAATGTGGGAGTTTTATTTGGCTGGCTGTGAAATTGCATTTAAGTGGGGTGATCAGGTTGTGTATCAATTTCAATTAAGCAAGAATTATACATCTACACCCATTGAACTTCACAGAATTATTCAAAAGGAATTGACCTTTGGAAAAATCATTACTTCCTCAA
>CALSWN010000058.1 GCA_943841085.1 uncultured Candidatus Pelagibacter sp.
TAAGCTTTTGTTTACCTGATGCTTCCACATCTAAGTACATAGCACTTACTCCAAGATTAACTTCTGCTAAAGCGCCAGTGATCATAAGGGCGAAAGCAGAAATAAGTAGTGTTAATTTTTTCATTTTACTTCCTAATATTAGTTCTTATTACATGTATATTTAAAGTAACACATAGCAGCTGAGGTAAAAAAAACAAGATTCAAGTACATTTTATAAATTATATCTTAAACTGTGATATTAATACCACATATTATTGGCTAAAATGAAAGCCTTTTACTAATAGATAATTTTTTTCCAAATTTATCCTTTTATGTAAAATCTGAAATTTTTTACTAATTCTATCAAATTTTATTAAAAATAATTTAGTTTTCAACTCTTAAGTTTATTTTAAATTTTCTTAACTTTTATTAATTCAAAGACTAATGTTTAAAAATAAAATTCAATATCAATTTAAATTTGTTTTATCAAAGAAAGAGCCTCTGATTCTCAACAACTCTCTACTTAAATCTTTGTTTTCCTTAAAGGATTTTCTTCCATGAAGCCAAAAGTAATTATTAGCAACTATCGCAGATCCAACCGGCAGCTTTGTAATGGTTTTATTTTTACTTTCTTCCAAACCATCTGACAATCTTTGTAAAAAGTTTCCTTGTTGCATGTTTTTAGGTTCTGGGAATTGATCTATATAAGAAATAATAGGTTTATTATTTTCATCAGATGAAAAAACTGGATGCTCCACTTTGTAATCTATATTTTTACTTTTAGGTGAGCCCCAAATAAAATTCTGTCTGCCAACTGGATCATTATATAAATCCTCACAATGTTCCCAATCATCAAGATGTAGCATTGCAGTTTCTCCACCTTCTGCATTTTGTTCATCAATTTTGGTCATCAATAGCCAATCTGTAACTTCCTTAACGTAGGTTCCATCGGTATGTAGGTCCATATTTCTATATGGCTTTCTAAGGTACGAGTCACTTTTATCCTCGTGTTTAACAATAAACCTTGCATAATACTTTCCTGCCATAGAGTCATGATTAGGCGTTCCAATTAAATGAGCAATAGCGGTAGACAGTTTAACTAAAAATTTATCATTAATTTTTGGAGTAATCTTTTTAGGACCAATCATAAAACATCCTGTAGATCTATCCGTAATTATAGAGTTCACAAGTTTGTTGAGTTTGTTATCTGTCAGATCATCTAAACTTTTTGCAATAGTAAAGCGTGTAAAAGGTTTAAGTTCTAATGCCGTTAAATCAAACTTATTAAAAGGAAATATTAATTTTTCAATAATTTCATCTTCTATATCAATTTTAATTATTCTTTTTGAGTCATTATGTTTTGAAATAGTTAGACCATCAATTTTTTCCATGGATTTTAAGGATAGTCCAAAAAAACCGGGAGCTAAAGATGGCTAAGATGGACTATCTAAAAATGATATTATCACGATCTTAAATAAAATGCATTAATCATTTTTTTCAATTATAAAGGATTTATGAAAAAAAAAGGTCACACCCCTATTACTAGAGTCAAAAACCCTGAGCCTGAGATATCAGATCCTGACTGGATCATCTGGGCGGCTTGGGCAGACCGGATCACTTTTGAGGAAATTGAAAAAAAAGCTGGAAAGACAGAATCTGAAGTTATCAAGATTATGAGGAGATCTTTAAAACCCGCCTCTTTCAGATTATGGAGAAAAAGAGTAAATCAAAAAAGTATAAAACATAGAAAAAAATTCGAGTATTCCAGAAAAGAAATAACTAGTAAAATTAAAAAGAATGATTATTTATAAGATATGAAAAATGTAACAATTTATACAGGTCCTTTATGTAATTTTTGTGATGCAGCAAAAAGATTATTAACTAGAAACAACGTTGAATATAAAGAAATTAATATTGCAACAGTTGATGGTGCAATGGATGAAATGATTGCCAAAGCTAATGGGAAAAAAACAATACCTCAAATTTTCTTTGATGATCAACATATTGGTGGTTACGATGAAGCAAGAGCTCTAGAAAAAGAAAATAAATTACTAGAACTTCTTAAATAATATTTAATTGAAATAGTTACAATAAATTTTTTTAATCATTTTTTGGTTTAAAAGTTAGACAAACACCATTGTTGCAGTATCTTTTTCCAGTTGGATTTGGTCCATCTTCAAAGATATGACCATGATGGCCACCACATTTTTTACAGTGATACTCAACTCTTTCGTAACCTAATAGAGTGTCTGTTTTAGTTTCAAATACATCAGGTAGAGATTGATAGAATGAGGGCCAACCTGAACCACTTTCATACTTGGTAGTAGAATCGAATAACTTTACTCCACAGTTTGTACAATGATAACTGCCTTCTCTCTTTTCATGATTTAATTCACTAGTGCCAGGAGCTTCAGTACCATCCTCAAATAAAACTAATTTTTGCTCTGCTGTAAGATCTTTGTTAATTTTTTTTGTCATAAATTTATTCTAATACTCTTAAGGGTTTACCAGCAACACAAGCTTCTAATCCTTCAATCATTTGTGTATAAAATGTACTGTAATTTTCAGCTGTTACATAACCTATATGTGGCATTAGTAGTACATTTGGTAAAAATCTTAATTTGTTTCCTTCGGGTAATGGTTCCTTTTCATAAACATCAAGACCTGCGCCAGCAATAACATTTGTTGACAATGCTATAATTAAGTCATCTTCATTAACAATTGACCCTCTAGAAGTATTTATTAAAAAAGATGTTTTTTTCATCATGTCTAGTTCTTTTAGTTTAATTAACTCTTTATATCTCTCACCCCCTTGAACGTGGATCGATATAATATCTGAATTTTGTAATAAATCTTCTTTACTACAAGGAAGAACATCCAACTCCTTACAAGTATCCAAGTTTAAATTTTCACTCCAGGCAATAATTTCCATACCAAATGCTTTACCAATTTTCGCAACTTGAGATCCAACTCTTCCAAGCCCAACTAATCCTAAAATTTTTCCTTTTAGCTCAAAGCCAATAGTTGATTGCCAGTAGCCTTGATACATATTATCAATTTCTTCTTTAAAATTTCTGGCTAACCCAAGAATCAAGCCCCATGTTAATTCTGAAGTTGAAGTAAAATTAATTTCAGTTCCAGAAACTATTATTTTCTTTTTTTTAGCAGCTTGTAAATCAATTGCATTATTTCTAGTTCCACTTGTTATAATATATTTAAGATTATTAAGGCTATTAATTAGGTTTTTGGTAATAGGAGTTCTTTCTCTCATTATTAAAAGAGCTTCAAAATCTAATAATTGCTCAATAGCGTTTGCTTCATCTAAAAACGGTTCGCTGAAAATTTTAAATTCATATTTGCCAGATAATTTTTTTAAATCTACAAATTCCTGAGATACATTTTGGTAATCATCTAATATTGCAACTTTAAGCATTTGTACTTTTTTTGTTTGATAAAAATAAACCTAATACAATTAAAAATGAACCAATGAAATGAAAAAAATAATATTTTTCATCAAAAAAAATCATTGCTAAAATTGTACTAAACAAAGGTATTAGTGATAAAAAAATACCTGCTCTATTAGGTCCAATAATAGAAACAGCTCCAGCCCAACAATAATAAGAACCAATACTTGGAAATAGAGCTAGATAAACTAAAATATAACCAAGATTAATATTAAATTTTATAATCTGCCCTTGCGACAACTCAAATAAAAACTGAGGCAATATAAACAACAGGCCAAACGTACACAATATGTGAACCAAAGTAAGAAGTGGTATAGAGAATTTTTTTTTCTTCAAAAAAGATGAATAGAGAGCCCAAGTAATAACGCCCCCTATCATGATAATGTCACCTTTATTAAAATTTAATGAAAGTAAAATATTTAGATTAAGTTTTGTTATTATTGATAAAATTCCCATTACTGAAATAATTAAACCTATAATTTGAAATCGATTAGTTTTTTCAATTTTAAATATAAAACATAATAAAATTATCATTGCAGGAATTGCAGTATTAAAAAGTGAAGCATTAATTACTTGGGTATAAGCAAGTGCAAGATATGTAAATGAATTAAACAAACCAACACTTGTTAATGCTAAGAAAAATAATAATGGTAAATTTTTTAAAACGACTTTTTTAAACTTTAATATGTCCTTATAAGTAAAAGGTAATAGTATTAACCAAACAAGAGACCATCGAAAAAATACTAAAGACATTGGGGGGATGTTTTCAACAAATGCAACTTTACCAACTATAAAATTTCCAGCCCAAAATAATGTTGCTAAAACCAACATTAAATACGCTTTTAAATTTTGTGTCACTTAACTAAACCTTATGGAGCTATAAGGTTTTAAATCTAAATTTGTATTTTCCTCAGCAATCATTCCTGAAATTATTTTTCCTGAAATTGGCCCTAAGGTCCACCCTAAATGATGGTGACCAAAACAATAAAAAATATTTTTATGATTTTTAGAAGGACCTATTACAGGTAAAAAATCTGGTAAACTTGGTCTAAATCCTAACCATTCATCTTCATGTTTTGGTAAATCGCCCAGCATATATTTGGCATTATTAATTAAATTTTTAATTCTTCCTTTTGATATTGGATTTTTTAAACCACCAAACTCAACTGTTCCAACAACTCTAAGTCCTTGCTCCATTGGCGTTATTCCAAATCCTCTATTTTGAAAAATTACCGGTCTATTTAAAAGGTGTTCACAATTTTTAAAATGAACATGATAGCCTCTTTCAGTATCTAGTGGTATTTTTTCATCTAAATTGTCTGTTAGTCTTTTAGAAAGAGCACCACATGCGATAACCACTTTATCGAATGGAAAGCTTCCCATTGTTGATTTAATAATTGGTTTATCACTATTAAAATATATATCTTCAATATTTTCTTTTAAAAATTTTCCTCCTTTTTTTAAAAAAAGTTCAAATAACTTTAAAAGTATTTTTTTAGGATTTCTTGCATGCCTGCCATACTGGTAATAAACACCTCCATGATAGATAGGTTTTATATTTGGTTCTAGGTCATGAATTTCTTTGGGTGTTATAACTTGCTGATCAACACCAAGTTCATTTCTTACTTTAATTTCAAGTTCTCTACTTTTTAAACTTTGATCATTCCATATATAAAGAATACCTTTTTTTTCAACTAGTCCATTAATATTAATCTCATCAAATAATTCATCATAAGCTGGCAATGCTAGATTTAAAATTTGATGCATATTCTTGGCTGTATGCATCATTTTTTTTGAAGTGCAATTTCTTATGAATTGTAAAAACCATGGAATCATTTTAGGAATGTAATTCCATTTTAGTGCTAAAGGTCCTGAAGTACTTAACAACATAGCGGGAACATCTGTTAAAATATCAGGTCTGTTCATAGGAACAGAGGCATATGGAGAAAAATGACCTGCATTCCCATAGGATGCAACTTGACTGCCTGGCTCTTCTCTATCAAAGATAGTCACTTTAAAGCCTTTTTTTTGAAGAAATAGTGCATTAGAAATTCCCTGAATTCCTGCACCTATAATTCCAACACTTATATTTTTTTTCATACAATTTATATTATTTTTTTAAAATGAATTTATCTAGTGGCAAATTAGACAAGTCTTAAAAAATTAATAAATTTAAGCTATTAGTTGTTTATGATAAATTTTTGCACTCATTACTATGCCAAAGCCAATCATAGTTGCCAACATTGAAGATCCTCCGTATGACATAATTGGCAAAGGTGATCCTACTATTGGAAGTAAACCTAATACCATTGACATGTTTACAACAACATAAAAAAAGATTGCTGACCCATAACCATAACAAAAAAGTTTTGCAAAATAACTTTTTGAAATATAGCCAATATGTAAAACTCTATAAATAATTGTAATATAAATTAATAATAAAACTAAGGCGCCCACAAAACCATATTCTTCTGCAAATAATGTAAAGATAAAATCTGTATGTTTTTCAGGTAGAAACTCTAAGTAACTTTGGGTACCCTTTAAAAAACCTTTACCAGTTAAACCACCTGAACCGACGGCAATTTTTGATTGAATTATTTGGTATCCAGCACCTAATGGATCTCTATCCGGATTGATAAATGTTAAGACTCTTAATTTTTGATAAGGTTTTAGAAATGCAACAGCAAAAGGTAATGAAATTAAGAGAGTTACAAAAGAATATGCAAAAAATTTTATATTTAATCCAGCTAACCACACTACAACTAAACCACTTAATGCTATTAATATTGCAGTTCCTAAATCAGGCTGACTAGCAACGATCATAACTGGAAGGATTAAAACAACACAAGGGATTATAATTCCTTGAATAGAATTCACTTTATCTATCTGTATTCGATGATAGTATTTTGCAAGACATCCTATAATTGCAATTTTCATTAACTCAGAAGGTTGTAAGTTAAGAAAATATAAATTTATCCATCTTTGAGAACCAGAGGCTTTAACTCCATACATAGCGGCCCATATTAAAAAAATTAGAATAATTGCATAGAATATATAAGAAAAAAAGTGCCAAAATTTTATACTAAAAAAAGATAATATAATCATCATTGGAAAAAAAATTGAAAATTTTACTATATGACTTTTAGTGTGAAATAATAATTCCCCACCATCCGTTGAATACATTGCTAAGCTACTAATTAATCCCAGTAGCAGAATGCAAGTCATTAAAATGTAATCAAAATTTCTTATTTTTTGAATAAATGATAATTGATTATTAAATGATGTGTATTCCATTATGTATCTAATGTTCTTTTAGTTTTAATTTTTTCTCTCATCTCGTGTCTATCTATAATTAGTTTAAAAAGTTTTTTTGCAATTGGTGCAGCTGTTGAACTACCTGATCCACCATGTTCAATGACTACACTAATAGCGTATCTTGGATTTTTATATGGTCCAAATGCTATGTATAAAGCATGGTCTCTTTCATTATATGGAATATCTAATGTTTTTAATTCTAAAGCTCTTTGTTTATCAGTTATTCTCTTAACCTGTGATGTTCCAGTTTTTCCAGCAAATTGATATTTGGGGTCTTTTATTCTTGATGAGTAAGATGTTCCTCTTACTTCATTTGTTGATGCAAACATTGCTTCTCTTATAATTTTTATATTTTCAAAATCATCATATAAAGTTCCATATCTTTTATTTTTTGTAATAGAAAAAAATCCTTCTGTTGCTTCAACTAGGCCATTTTTTTCAGTTTCTTTATCTTTAGCTCTTTCTGCCATTATGGCCTTAATCTCTTCAGATGTTTTATCATTTTCATTTACTACTATTCTTGGATAAATTTTGTGACCTCCATTTGCTAACTGTGCTGTCATTAAACATAGTTGCAAAGGTGTAGTCTGCATATAACCTTGACCAATACCTGTAATTAAAGTTTCTCCAATAACCCAACCTTTGCCTAAAGTATTTTTTTTCCATTGGGTATCGGGTATTAATCCTTTTTTTTCAATCTCAAATATTTCATTTAAAACTTTTTCTTCCAATCCAAACCTTAAGGCTGTTTTTTTTAATCTATCTACACCAAGCTTTCTTGCTATTTCGTAAAAATAAGTGTCACAAGACTGTTTCATTGCATCTCTTAAATTTACAACACCATGTCCTTTTTTTTTCCAACAATGATAAGTTTGACCATACATTTCTATTTTCCCAGTGCAGTTAACTCTGAATTTAGTATTAATAATTTTATTTTCTAAAGCTGATAGAGCGACTATGGGTTTGATTGTAGAGCCAGGTGAATACAATCCTGATAATGTTTTGTTAACTAATGGCTTCAATGGATTATTCCTTATCAGTTGCCAATCATCTTGACTTATACCAAAAAGAAATAAATTTGGATCAAATGATGGAGAAGATTGCATAGCTATAATTTCTCCGGTGTAAATATCCATCACACTTATTGATCCGGATAAATCTTTTAAAAGTTCATTAGATAGTTTTTGAACTTCAGTATCTATTGTTAGTTTAATTTTTTCACCTTGTTCACCTTCCTTGTGGTCGATTTGATTAATTCTTTTGCCGTAAGCATTTACTTCATATCTTTGAACACCGTTTGTACCAATCAATCTATTTTCAAACGATTTTTCAAGTCCTATTTTTCCAACTTTTAAACCAGGCACATGACTATTCTTAATCACCTCATTATTTAATAAATCTTTCTCGCTAGCTTCACTTACATATCCAATTACATGGGTATAAGTTTCATCATAGGGATAGTCTCTAGAAATAGATAAAACAGGTTTTGCACCAGTTAAGTCATGCAAAAAATAATTAATTTTTGCAAACTGTTCCCAACTTAAGTTTTCAGAAACTACTAACGTTTCCCATGATTTTTGTTGTTTTCTACGTTTTATTATTTTGTTAAATTCCTTATCATTAATATTTAAAATTTCTTTTAATCTTAACATTAAATATTTAAAATTTTCTACCTGTTCTGGTATCACATGAAGTTGGTATACTTTTAAATTTCCAGCTATAACTTTGTTAAAGTAGTCTAGAAATTGTCCTCTAACTGGTGGTAGTCTCCATTCCCGAAGTCTATTTTTATCTGAGAGTGTTAAATATTTTTTGCTATCAGAAATTTGTAGTGAAAATAATCTAATAATAATTCCAGTAAATATTACAGCCTTAGCTGTACCCACAATAAACATTCTTCTGTTAATTGTTTGAAATTTTCTAACACTAAAATTTTCACCTAACATTTAATTTGCCTAATAAAATATTGTCATAAATATTAAATAAATATGAAAAAACTAAATATAGTAAAAAAGTCCAAGTTATATTTATTATTTGATCAAAATGATCTAATTCTTGTTTAAAAATTAACATCAAAACTATAAAAGAAATAAAATTTAAAAATGAAATTGTTATTAAAAAGAATATCCAGTCTTTAATCATATTGGGTCTTAATGTTATGTTTCTTAGGTATGAAGTAGCAGCACATATTAATAAAAAACTTAAACTACTTGTTCCCATAGGGATTCCATTCATAACATCATTAAACAAGCCAGCTATAAAAATATAAGTGTAACCCAAACTTTCAGATCTTCTTAAACTGTAATAAAATATTAGAATATATGAAAAGTTGAATGAAAAATATTTTAATCCTAAATTATTAAAATCTATCTCATTTAATATTGAGGAAAAAAGTAAAATTATAGGAGTGTATTTAAATAAAAGTTTAGTTATATTTATTCTGGCATTAATCATTTTAATTGGCCTTTTTTCCTTTTCTTAAAATACAAGCTTTGTACTCATCTGTGCCTACCTTATATAGATTATTAAAAAATGTTTTTGTACACTTAGTTGCATGTAAATAATTCAATCTTAAAAAAACTATTTCATCTTCATTGATTTTTTTTTGCCTAATCTTTTCTTCTAATTCTATTGTTTTTTTTTGAGTCACAATCAGTTTTTGTTTTAATTCCTTATTTTCCTTCTCAATTCTATCTCTAATTTCATCCACGATTTCTTTTTGTTGTTTTAGTATATTCAAATTTTTTCTTTCATTATTTATAATTGCAATTTGTTTTTTGTTTAATTCAAACTCATCTTTATTAGGTTGATCTATAGTAATTTTTTCATTCGAAACAATCTTTACATATTTCAATTGTGTAAGATCTCTGTAGAAGTCAACAATTATTTCACTATCATTTAAACTTGTTCCTTTTTTTATTTTACCAACAGGAATTCCACTATTATATACTGCACCAGCTCCAGAAGTGACTACTAAAAGATTTTCATTTTCATTTTCATTTTCAGTATTTTCAATATTTTTATATTGCAAAATACCATTTTGCTTTCCTGTGCCAGACATGATTGCTTGAATACCAACAGGTTCTACCGATATTGGAACTTTTGAATTTATATCTGATATTAAAAGTGCACGTGAAGTAAGATAATTTACTTCAACAACTTTACCAATTAAGTAAATATCATCTAAAACTGTCATTCCTCTCTTAATATTATTTTTACTTCCTTTATTTAAAACAATAGATCTTAAGAAAGGACTTTCTTTGTCTATTAGTACTTTTGCATATGTTTCATTATTTGTTACAAAATAATCGTCAATTACTTTCTTTAATTTTATATTTTCAAAAATAATTATTTGATTTGATAAGTCTTTATTCTTTAATTTTTCCAACTCAATTTTTGTTTTCTTAAAATCTCCATAATGATTAAGATGGCTAGAAATATTTGTATAGGACTTTTCAATCAAATTTTCTGGTATAGAAGCTATAAATGAAGAAGTATAAATAACATCTTTAATAATAATTTTTACATAATCAATAACTTTTAAATTAAAGCTTCCTAAAATTAAAAAAATTATTGAAAATAATATTAAACTAAATATCGAAAATCTTTGTTGAGTGCCTTTTTTTAAAAAAGCAGACCTAATTGCTATTACAAAATCATCTCTACTTTTTTCCATTATTTTTAATATTCAGACAGCATCGTAGAGAATGTTTCTTCTTGATCCAAAGCTTTTCCTGTCCCTATTGCTACACAAGCTAAAGGGTCATCTGCGATATGTACTGGTAGGCCAGTTTCTTTTGAAAATCTTTTATCAATATTTTTTAATAAAGCACCACCGCCTGTTAACGTTAAACCCATATCTACTAAATCTGCAGAAAGTTCTGGAGGTGTATTCTCTAATGCACTTTTAATTCCATCTACCATTTCTTTTAAAATATCATTTAAACCTTCGGCGGTATCTTCTTCTGTGATATTTACTTCTTTAGGTGTTCCAGACCTTAAATCTCTTCCTTTAACTGGATATGTATTGTTATTTGATGGAATGGCTGTACCTATTTCTTTTTTAATCTTTTCAGCAGTACTATCACCAATCATTAAATTATATTCTCTTCTCATATAGTTGATCATTGCATTATCCATTGCATCACCTGCTACTCTTAAAGATTTTGAATAAACTAGACCCCCTAAAGACATAACAGCTATTTCCGTTGTACCTCCTCCAATATCAACTACCATTGATCCTGTTGCTTCTGAAATCGGAAGACCGGCTCCAATAGCTGCGGCTATCGGTTCCTCAATTAACTGAACTCTTCTTGCTCCAGCAGCAAGAGCACTATCTTGAATAGCCTTTCTTTCAACTGGAGTAGATCCAGTCGGAACACAAATTAAAATTCTTGGATTTGCAAATGTACTATTTTTATGAACTTTTTTAATGAAATGTTTTATCATTTCTTCAGTCACTATAAAGTCTGCAATCACACCATCTCTTAAAGGTCTGATAGCGCTAATATTTCCTGGAGTTCTTCCAAGCATTGTTTTTGCCTCATCTCCAACAGCTAAAACTGTTTTTTTTCCTGCATTATCAGAAATAGCAACAACTGATGGTTCATTTAAAACTACTCCTTGGCCCTTTAGTACCACAAGTGTGTTTGCTGTTCCAAGGTCAATTGCCATATCTTGGCTCCAAATATTTGTTAATTTTTTAAAAAATTTGCTCATCTTATATACCTTTCATTTTTTTTGTTTCATGCTCAATTGGAGCGTTTGTTTTATTTCTTTTTATAATCATTTTGTTTAAAGCACTTAAATAAGCATTTGCTGAAGCAACTAATGTATCAGTATCAGAAGCTTGTCCAACAGTAGTTTTTCCTTTTTCTTCAATTCGAACACTTACAGTTGCTTGCGCATCAGTGCCTTCAGTTACTGCATGCACTTGGTACAATTGAAGCTTTACATCATGTGGATATAAAACTTTTATACATTTAAAAATTGCATCAACTGGTCCATCTCCAGTTTCAGAAGTTTTTTTAACTTCTCCATAAACGTCTAACGTCATGTCTGCTCTTTGAGGCTCTCCAGTCCCAGCAAAAACTTTTAATGATTTCAGATTGATAACATTTTTATCTAAAACCATACTGTCATCAACTAAAGCTGCAATATCATCATCATAAACGTGTTTTTTTTTATCTGCTAAGATTTTAAATTTTCCAAAAGCTGATTGAATAACATCGTCAGTGATGTCTACATAACCAAGATCATTCAATTTTTCTTTAAATGCATGTCTGCCTGAATGCTTTCCCATAACTAAAGAAGTTTTTTTTACACCAACACTTTCTGGTGTCATAATTTCATATGTTTCTCTATTTTTAAGCATTCCATCTTGATGAATGCCTGCCTCATGTGCAAAAGCATTTTTTCCAACTATCGCTTTATTAAATTGTACAGGAAATGTTGCATTAGAAACAATTTTGGAAGCTTTACTTAACAACTCTGTTTTAATTCCAGTTGAATAAGGCATTAAATCATTTCTAGTTCTAATTGCCATTACAATTTCCTCAAGCGCAGCATTACCTGCTCGTTCACCAATACCATTAATTGTACATTCTACTTGTCGGGCACCAGCAGAAACTCCTGCTAAAGAATTTGCAACAGCTAAACCTAAGTCATTGTGACAATGAACAGATAAAATAGCTTTATCAATATTTGGAACTTTATTTTTTAATGTAGAAATAATTTTAGTAAATTCAGAAGGAATTGTATATCCAACTGTATCTGGGATATTAATTGTTTTTGCACCACTGCTTATCGCTAATTCAACTATTTTACACATAAAATCCATATCAGTTCTTGTTCCATCTTCGCATGACCACTCAACATCATCTGTAAGATTTCTTGCATAAGAAACACTTTCTTTAATAGCATCTAAAACTTGTTCGGGAGATTTATTTAACTTATGTTTCATGTGAAGTGGACTTGTTGAAATGAAGGTGTGAATTCTAAATCTTGGAGCAGCTTTTAAAGCCTCATGACATGCATCTATATCCTTTTTACTAGCTCGAGATAATCCACATGGAATGGAATTTTTTAAGATTTTACTTATTGCAGTTACAGCTTCAAAGTCACCTGGTGAAGCGATTGGAAATCCAGCTTCTATAATATCAATTCCAAGTTCATCAAAAATTCTTGAAATTTGAATTTTTTCCTCAAGACTCATAGACGCTCCAGGTGATTGCTCGCCGTCACGCATTGTAGTATCAAATATAAAAATTTTATTTTTATCGCTCATAACTAAAAATTTTGAGAAACTATAATACAATCTATGAGAGAGATTGCAAAATAATTGTCAAATTATGATTACAATAATTGATCGTTTTAGGTTTCTAATAAAAATTAACTTTTATCGCTATCTATAAGTTTGTTTTTACCTATCCAAGGCATCATATCTCTTAGCTTAGATCCTACTTTTTCAATAGAATGATCTGCTAGGTCTTTTCTTGTTTTTAAAAAATTTTTCTGACCACCTTCACATTCTTTCATCCAATCTTTGGTAAATTTTCCAGATTGAATATCGGCTAATACTTCTTTCATTCTTTTTTTTGTTTCATCTTTTTTGATTATTCTTGGTCCAGATACATACTCGCCATACTCTGCTGTATTTGAGATAGAATAATTCATATTAGCAATCCCGCCCTCATAAATTAAATCAACAATCAATTTAACTTCATGCAAACATTCAAAATAAGCCATTTCAGGTTCGTATCCTGCTTCAACTAATGTTTCGTAACCATTTTTAATTAACTCTACTAAACCACCACAAAGAACTGTTTGTTCTCCAAATAAATCAGTTTCACATTCATCTTTAAAAGTTGTTTCAATAATTCCCGATTTTCCTCCACCAATTGCTGATGCATATGATAATGCAAGATCTCTTGCTTTTCCTGTTCCATCTTGATGAACTGCCATCAAACAAGGAACTCCACCACCTTTTTCATATTCACTTCTTACTAAATGACCAGGTCCTTTAGGAGCAACCATAAATACATCTAAATCTTTTTTTGCTTCAATTAATTTATAATGAATATTTAATCCATGGGCGAAAGCTATACTTGCTCCTGGTCTAATCCTTTGTTCAATATGATTCTTATAAACTGTCGCTTGTAATTCATCTGGGGTAAGTATCATAGCAACATCTGCCCACTCAGCCGCATCTGACAAGTTCATAACTTTTAAACCTTTAGACTCTGCTTTTACCTTACTTGCAGATCCATCCCTAAGTGCTACAACAACTTCTTTTACTCCGCTATCTTTTAAGTTTAGAGCATGAGCATGTCCTTGGCTTCCATATCCAAAAATTGCTATCTTTTTATTTTTAATTAAATCTACATCTGCATCTTTTTCATAAAACATTTTCATATTTTTCTCCTTTTAATAATTAGTTAAATATTTCTGCGCCTCTTGTCATTGCAACCGCTCCAGTTCTTGAGACACTGATAAGACCAAGTGGTTTTAAATTTTTATTCATTTTATCTATTTCTCTTCTTAGGGCTGTAATTTGAATTACAACTGATTTACTTGATTTATCTAATATAACTGGATTAAATTTTTTACAAGCATTTAAAGCTTTTTTAATTTTTGCCTGATTTCCAACTACTTTTAATAAAGCCATTTCTTTGAAAATTACTTTTTTATCATCTCTTTTGAAATTTGCTACTTTATGGACTGGAACTAACTTTTTTAATTGTAAGGTAATTTGTTCAATTACTTGTGGTGTTCCTATTGTAACAATTGTAACTCTAGAAAGATTTTTTTTATGATCAACTTCTGCAACTGCTAAAGACTCTATATTATAGCCTCTCCCTGAAAATAATCCGACAACTCTAGCTAAAACTCCTGCTTCGTTGTCCACCCAAATAACAAAAATATGTGTATCTAATTTTCCAATTTTAGTTGGTGTGCTGTAGGCTGATTTTGCTTTTACCATTTTAAACTAAAGCCTTTCCTTTTCCTGTAATCTTGTTTTCGTCCTGATCTTTTGGACCTAATAACATTTGATTATGAGGTTTTCCAGATGGAATCATTGGAAAACAATTTTCGTCTTGATCAACATGACAATCAAAAATTACAGGTCTATTTGTATTGATCATTTCTATAATTTTTTCGTCTAATTCATCCGGATTTTTTGCTCTAATACCTACACAGCCATAAGCTTCTGCTAATTTTACAAAATCAGGCAATGCCTCTGAATAACTCTCTGAATAGTTTTTTTCATGCAATAATTCCTGCCATTGCCTAACCATACCCATATATTGATTGTTTAAGATAAATATCTTAATTGGCAGGTTATATTGAACAGCTGTCGAAATTTCTTGCATTGTCATCAAAATTGAAGCTTCTCCAGCAATATCTACAACCAGTTTTTTAGGATGTGCTACTTGCACACCTACGGCAGCTGGCAATCCATAACCCATAGTACCAAGTCCACCGGATGTCATCCATCTATTAGGCTTATTAAACTTATAGTGTTGTGCGGCCCACATTTGATGCTGTCCAACTTCAGTTGTTATATAAGTGTCTTGGTCTTTTGTTAATTCATATAATCTCTTAACTGCGTGTTGGGGTTTAATAATTGTATCACTATTAATAAAGTTTAAAGATTGTTTTGTTCTCCACTTTTCAATTTTTTGCCACCATTTAGAAATTTTTTGTTTGTTAGATTTTTCTAAATTTAAATTTTTCTTTTTTAAAGTTTTTGTTGTAGATTGAATTACTTCACTAACATCACCAACAATCGATAAGTCAACTTTTACAATTTTATTTATTGATGATGGATCAATATCGATATGAACTTTTTTTGATTTTGGAGAAAATTCATCAATTTTTCCTGTAATTCTATCGTCAAATCTAGCTCCAATGTTAATTAATAAATCACAATCATGCATTGCATTGTTTGCTTCATAAGTCCCATGCATTCCCAACATTCCTAAAAATTGATTATCATCTCCTGGGTAAGCACCAAGCCCTTGAAGAGTTGATGTTATCGGAAATCCCGTTATAGAAACTAGTTCTCTCAACAATTCACTTGCTTTTGGCCCTGAATTAATTACGCCACCTCCTGTATAGAAAACTGGTCTTGAAGCCTTAGACATTAAATTAATTAATTGATCAATATCTTTTTGATTAAATCTATTTGATATTTTTTCTTTTAATTTTTTTTCTTTTTTTGGTTTAGAATATTTAGCTTTTGCAAATTGAACATCTTTTGGAATATCAACTAATACTGGTCCTGGTCTTCCAGTAGTGGCTACTTCAAATGCTTCATGCATAATTCTTGGTAAATCATTAATATCTTTAACTAACCAATTGTGTTTTGTGCATGGTCTTGTGATTCCTGTTGTATCACATTCTTGAAAAGCATCCGTCCCGATTAAATGAGTCGGTACTTGACCTGAAATACAAACCAAAGGTAC
>CALSWN010000059.1 GCA_943841085.1 uncultured Candidatus Pelagibacter sp.
TTGCCCAAGAAACAATTAAAAAACTTTTACCTAGTTTAAAAATTTTAGAAAAAGAATTGAAAAAAAAATCAAACGAATTTAAAAATATTATTAAAATTGGAAGAACACACTTGCAAGATGCTACTCCTTTATCTCTCGGTCAAGAATTTTCAGCCTATCATGCTCAGTTAAAAAAATGCATTGAAAGAATTGAGTTTGCTATTAAAGAGATATATTACTTGGCACAAGGTGGAACTGCAGTAGGAACTGGTATAAACTCAAAAAAAGGCTTTGATAAAAAAATTGTTAAAGAGATAGCAAAATACACTAGAATTCCATTTAAACCTGCGGCAAATAAATTTGCAGAGCTAGCAGCTCACGACTCTATTGTAAATTTTTCAGGAACTTTAAATACATGTGCGGTAGCATTAATGAAAATTTCAAATGATATTAGGTTTTTAGGTTCAGGACCAAGAGCAGGTTATGGGGAGTTGATTCTGCCAGAAAATGAACCTGGTTCTTCTATAATGCCTGGAAAAGTTAATCCTACACAATGTGAAGCTGTAACTATGGTCTGTGTAAAAGTAATTGGAAACCATACCGGGATAACATTGGCTGGATCGCACGGCCACTTTGAACTTAATGTATTTAAGCCGTTAATTGCTCATAACATATTACAATCAATAGATTTAATTGCTGATAGTTCAAAAAATTTTGCTATTTATTGTGTAAAAGGAATTAAGGCTAATAAAAAAAGAATTAAAGAGCATTTAGATAATTCACTAATGCTGGTTACTGCCTTGGCTCCTCATATCGGATATGACAACGCTGCAAAAATTGCGAAAACGGCTTTGAAAAAAAATACAACACTTAGGTATGAGACTTTAAAAACTGGTCTTATTAAAGAAAAAGATTATGATAAAATTGTAAATCCTAAAAAAATGATTTACCCTTCATAAACACTAAATAATTTGTTAATTAATCTTCTACTTTTGGTTAGATTGTTTAAGTTATTATCATTAAAACCATCAATTATATTCAGAAATTGCTCACTAACTTTATTATCGTCTACTTTAACGTAGTTAAATTTAATCTGATTACTTAAAAAATCATAATTTAAGTTAAGCAAAATTTTTTTAATATTTTTTCTCGAATTCTTGCTAGTATTTAAAAAAGAAAATAAACGATCCAAGTCTTTAATATCAATAAGTAAATCTGAATTTAATAATAACTTATTATTTTCAACATATAAATTGCTGTTAGTTAGTTTTAAAGTTCCCATATTGTTGTTAATTAATTTTGAATTATTGAAATTTATTTTTCCATTAACAACATTAAAGTTAAAATTTGCATCATGATAAATTTTATTAAGGTAATTTGATTTTGAGTTTACTGAAATTTTTATACTTATATTATCGTTTATCAATGCTTCTGATTTTATAAATTCATTTAAAACTGAATTAACATTAAATAATCTAAAAATTTCATAATTTTTTAAATCAATATTTAAATTCAAATCAAACGGGTTAATAGTTAATTTTCCTTTATATTCATATCCGGAATTTTTAGTTTTTGAATTTTCTGATTTAAAGATAACTATTTTATTTTTTGATTCATATTGAGTATTTATTATTGAATTTAAGAATGAAATAGTATTTGTTCCATTTATAGATTTATTCTTATCTTCAAAAGATTTATTCAAAATACTCAATTTAAGAGTTTTAGCTTTAAAATTAGTTTCTTTATCTTGTCCTAATCCAGGGCGACTCTTAAGGTTATAAATGAACGGTATAGCGAAAATTTCTCCCTTTAAATTAAATAAGTTTAGTAATTTACTTTCATCAAAAAATAGTTCTGCTTTATCTAATTTTGTAATTGTAATTATTTGATCTAAATTATCTTTAAAAAAAATTTTACTATTATTAATTTTAATTTTTTTTTTAGAAAATATTTTATTACTTGCATCGCTCAATATTTGAAAATCATTTCTTAAAAATGAAAAATTAGCATTACTAATTGAAACCTTTTTAAGCTCTATTTTCTCTTTATCAAAAAAATTTTTTTGTTTTAAAAATATTTTCAAATTTTTAATTTCGGCTATTGACTTAATTTTTTTAGTATCATCCATTAAAATTTTAGAATCTTTTATTAAAAAATGCGGTGATGGAAGAATTAGATAAGAAATATCAGATGATGAGCTCAAGTTAATTTTAAATTCATTAAGAAGTTTTTCTTCAATTGTAGCTTGTACCCAATTTTTATCATACAAAAGGGGTACTAATAAATAAAATAAATAAAGAAATATTGAGCTAAATATAATAATAAAAGATTTATTAAATCTACTTATTTTAGAAGCTTTATTTTTTTTATTTTTAGAAAAATTTTTTAAGATATTATTAAAAATATCATTTGTTTTATTTTTAACTTTGAATATTGTCTCATTAACAAAGTTATTAAATTTTTTAACAATTTTTTTCATAAATAATTTTTAATTTTACTAGCTTATAAAGAAATTTTGCAAATGATAAACTCTGAATATTTAAAAAACCTTAATAAAGCGCAAAAAGAAGCTGTTTTATATCTTGATGGTCCATTACTAATAGTGGCAGGAGCTGGCTCAGGTAAAACTAAAGTCTTAACTTCCAGAATTGCTCATATCATAAAAGAGAAAAAAGCGTTTCCTAATCAAATATTGTCTGTAACATTTACTAATAAAGCTGCAAAGGAAATGCAAAATAGAGTGAGCAAAATGCTTAATTCTGAAGCTACAAGTTTGCAATGGCTTGGAACTTTTCATTCTATATGTGCAAAATTATTAAGAAAACATGCGCCTGCTGTTGGATTAACATCTAATTTTACAATTATTGATACTGATGATCAGATAAGATTAGTTAAAAATATCTGTAAATCAGAAAACATAGATATTAAACAGTTGGCACCTAAATATATATTGTCAATTATTGATAGATGGAAAAATAAAGGTTTTTATCCAAGTGAAGTCATTATTAATAAAAATGATATTTATGAAAAAACTACACTTCCTTTATATAAAATTTACCAGCAAAAATTATTAGATTTAAATACTTGTGACTTTGGAGATTTAATTTTACATGTTGTAAAGATTCTAGAAAAAAATTCAGACATAAGAGAAATATATTCAAATAATTTTAAATATATACTTGTGGATGAATATCAAGATACAAACTACATCCAAAGCAGATGGCTTTATTTACTATCTATGAAATATAAAAATCTTTGTTGTGTTGGTGACGATGATCAATCTATATATAGTTGGCGAGGAGCCGAAATAAAAAATTTTTTAGAATTTGATAAAGTATATGATAATTCTAAAATCATAAGATTAGAAGAAAATTATCGATCGTGTCAAAATATTTTATCTGTTGCATCTAATCTTATATCAAACAATCAAAATAGAGTTGGAAAAACTTTAAAAACTACAATGGAAGAGGGAGACCTTGTAAAACTCAATTGTTTTAAAAACGGAAAAGATGAAGCAATTGGAATATCTGACGTTATTGAAAAGAAACTGAAAAAAAAATATTCCTTAAATAATATTGCTATATTAGTTAGAGCAATATTTCAAACTAGAGAATTCGAAGAACGATTTTTAAAGATTGGATTACCATACAGAATTTTAGGCGGTACAAAATTTTATGAAAGAGCAGAAATTAAAGATTGTGTTGCTTATCTAAGATTAATTCATCAACAAAAAGATGATTTGGCTTTTGATAGAATAATTAATAACCCCAAAAGATCAATTGGCATGAGTACCTTAAAACTAATACATGAATTTTCAAAAGAAAAATCTTTATGTCTAGAAATTGCATCAAAACAATTGATTGAAAAAAATTTAATCAAACCCAAGACAAAAACTGGTTTAAATTCATTTTTACAATTAATGAATAAATGGAGAAATGATATAAACTTTAAGAAAATCAATCATGTTAAATTATTACAATTAGTGTTGGATGAGTCTGGTTATTCAGCCATGCTTAAAAATAAAAAAGATATTGAGAACGAAAATAGATTAGAAAACATTAAAGAACTTTTAAGTGCTATGAAAGAATTTGATACTTTGGAAACTTTTTTAGAGCATGTTGCATTGGCAACCTCTATTGATCAGGATTGGGATGGTGAAAAAGTTAATATGATGACAATGCATGGATCAAAAGGCCTTGAGTTTGACGTTGTTTTTTTACCAGGTTGGGAAGAAGGTCTTTTTCCTCATCAAAAATCTATTGAAGAAAAAGGTCAAAAGGGACTAGAAGAAGAAAGACGACTAGCTTATGTAGGTATTACTCGAGCCAAAAAAAAAGCTGAAATATCTTTCTCTATGAATAGATTTTATCAAGGAAATTGGATTGATAGTATGGCCTCAAGATTTATAGATGAATTACCAGAAAAATTTTTAGAAAAAAATTCTTTTTTTGATGAGTCAAAAGATAATGATGACGATTTTGAATTTAATCAAGATTTTGAAATTGATGAAGAAATAAGAAGTCCAGGTTGGATAAGGTATCAAAAACGAATTAAATGATTAAAAATAAAATCAAAAAATTAAAACAAAAATTTAAAAAATTTAAAATTGATGGGTACATTGTGCCTAAAAATGATGCAACATTTTCTGAATATGCAAAAAATGACCGATTAAAAAAAATTACTAACTTTTCAGGCTCAGCAGGGTTTGCTGTTATTTTAAAAAAAAACAATTATTTATTTGTTGATGGTAGGTATACTATTCAAGCACAAAAAGAGTCTGGTAGAAACTTCACAATTATAGAAACGCATAAGAAATTACCTAAAAAATTCATTAAAGATTTAAATCTAGGTTTTGATCCAAAATTATTTACTTCAAAAACTTTAAAAAAATATTTTCAAGGAAACAATTTTATTTCAATCAATGAAAACTTGATTGATCAAATATCAAAATTTAGAGAAAAAGAAACAAAACCATTTTATTCTTTAAATAAAAAAATTGTAGGAGAGTCTCATTTATCAAAAATTTCTAAAATCTCAAATTTTCTTAACTTACATAAAACTGATTATCTGTTTATTACTGCTCCAGAAAATGTAGCATGGCTTTTAAATATTAGAGGTTTTGATAATCCCAACAGTCCAATACCAAATGCTAAACTTATTATTGATAGAAATAAAAAATTATTCCTAATTTCTAAAAAAAGATCTACAAAAAAAATAATTAATGAAAAAAAAATAAAAAAAGAAAACATTTTTGAAGTCAAAGATTTTTCAAATCTTATTTCAAAACTTAAAGGAAAAAATTTTATTATTGATGAAAAAACATGCTCAATTTTTAACGAAAAAATTATTAAATCAAAATTTGGTATTATAAATAAAGAAGACCCTATTTATAAATTAAAATCTATTAAAAATTCGTGTGAAATTAATCATATGATTGATGCCCATAAAATAGATGGTTTGGCTTTAACAAAGTTTATTTATTGGATTAAAAATATAAATAAAAAAAAAATAACTGAGGTAGATGCTCAAATAAAATTAGAAAAATTTAGAAAAAATAATAAAAAATATTTATTTCCAAGTTTTGATACTATTGCAGGTACGGGATCAAATGGTGCTATTGTGCATTATAGAGCCACTCCTAAATCAACTAAAAGTATAAATAAAAAAGATATTTTATTACTAGATTCCGGTGGTCAGTATCATTATGGAACAACAGATGTGACTAGAACTATTTGTTTTACAGAGCAAAAACAAATCTTAAAAAATACTTACACCAAAGTTTTAAAGGGTCACATTGCTGTTGTGCTTACAAACTTGAACAAAGATAATACAGGAAAAAAAATAGATATAAGAGCTAGAAAATTTTTAAAAGAGGATGGTTTAGATTATGCTCATGGCACAGGTCATGGTGTGGGTTTTTTTTTAAATGTTCATGAGGGTCCACAATCAATTTCTAAATTGAATGCAATTAAAATTGAAGAAGGAATGATTTTAAGCAATGAACCTGGATATTATAAAAAAGGTAAATTCGGAATTAGAATTGAAAATTTAATTTATGTCAAAAAATCTAGTAACAAAATATTTTTCAAAAACCTTACATTAGCTCCTTTAGAAACAGACCTAATTAATTTTAAATTATTAACAAAAATTGAAAAAGATTATCTATTTAAATATCATCTGAGTATTTATTCTGAGTTCTCTAATTCATTGAATAAAAATGAAAAAAAATGGTTAGCCAGTCTTATTCAGCATTTTTAACCATTCTTTTTCATTTATAATTTTAATATTTAATAAATTAGCATTATTAATTTTTTTCAAAGTTGGTTTTTCACCTGCTATCAAATAATCAAGCTTTTTATTAACATTGCTAATTATTTTTCCAGAATTTTTTTCAATTAATGATTTTGCTTCTGCCCTACTGACATTGTTTAACTTACCAGTAATCATGAAGGTTTTGTCTTTTAATAATCCATTATTATTTATTGTTGTCATATTTTCTATCAAAAGATTTTCATCTAATCTTGATAAAACTTTTACGTTTGTTTTATTTAAAAAAAATTTCTTTATTGATTGAATTTGAGTTGTTCCAATTCCATCTATGTAAGATAAATTCTCTAAATTTTTTTGATTGGTTAGTTTAAAAAAATTTACTGCTGTTTTTAAATGCTTTGCAATTAATTTTGCATTTTCTTGGCCTATATGTCTAATTCCAAGTGAATAAATAAATTTTGCAAGCGATATATGTTTTTTTTGATCTATTGAAAATTTTAAATTTTTTACTGATAATTTTCCCCACCCTTCTAATCTTTCTATTTTTTCATAATTAAGATTAAAAATATCTTGTGGAAATCTAATTAACTTTAAGTCCCAAAAATTTTCAACAATTTTTTTTCCAAAACCATCTATATTAAAAGCATCTTTAGATACAAAATGTTTGATTTTTTCTATTGCAATTTTTTCACATTCATATCCCTCACTAGGACATCTTCTAACAGCATCTTTTTTTTTTGTTATTTCATTATAATCTTTTATTGTTTTTTTGCCGCAAGAGGGACAGTTCAATGGAAAAACAAATTTATTAAAATTTTTATTTCTTTTTCTTAAATCAACAGAAATTACATGTGGTATTACATCACCAGCTCTTTCAACTATTACTGTATCTCCAATTCTAATATCTTTTCTAATAATTTCATCTTCATTATGAAGTGTTGCATTAGAAACAATTACCCCACCAATATTTACTGGTTTTATCTTAGCTACAGGTGTGAGAGCACCAGTTCTACCGATTTGAATTTCTATATTTTTAATTTCAGAAATAGATCTATCTGCTGAAAATTTATGTGCTATTGCCCATCTAGGAGCATTAGCGGCAAACCCTAATCTCTTTTGTTGATCAAAATTATTTACCTTATAGACAACTCCATCTATATCAAAAGGTATTTCTTTTCTCTTTTCCTCCAAATATCTATGATTTAACATTAAATCTTTAATACTTGTTATTTTTTTATTAAATGGATTTGTTTTAAAGCCCCATAATTTTAAATTTTTTAAAAAATCCATTTGATTGTTAATTTTTATTTCTTTTGCATAACCATATGTATATGCAATAAATTTGAGTGGTATTTTTGCTGTAACAGCTGAGTCTTTTTGTCTTAAAGATCCAGAGGCTGCATTTCTCGGATTGGCAAATTTTGTATTAATATTCTTAAAATCATTATTTTCTATAAACACTTCTCCTCTTATATCAATTTCATTTGGAAAATTTTTACTATTTATTTCTTGTGGTATGTCATTAATTGTTTTTAAATTTTGCGTTATATCTTCTCCTTCTGTACCATCTCCTCTAGAAAGACCTTTAATTAATTTTCCATCCTTATAAATCAATGAAGCAGATATACCATCAATTTTTGGTTCTGCGCTGTATTCAACTCTAATGGTATTTTCTAAATTTAAAAAATTGATAATTTTTTTTTCAAAGTTTTTTAAATCTTCCTCATTAAAAGCATTACCTAATGAAAGCATTGGAACTTTATGTTTCACCTTGTGAAAATTTTTTGATGGTTTAAATCCAACACTTTTTGAAGGAGAGTTGGTTTTGTTTAAAAAATTATATCTATTTTCTAATTCTAAAATTTCAATTTTTAATTTATCAAATTCAGCATCGCTTATAAGAGGTTTGCTTTTTTCATAATAATTTTTATTACAATCATTAAATTTTTTTAATTTTTTTAGATAATTTTTTTTAACTTCTTCATTTTGCATTTTAAAAGAAAGATTTGATTTTTCCTATTAGCTTTTTTTTCTTTTTTTTTTGTTTTTGTGCTTCTTTTAACTCGTATTTTTCATTAAACACTTTGTAAGATTGTTCATACCACTCACTTGTATTGTAATTATATCCTAGTGTTTTTGCATATTTTTTTGCTTCATTTTCTAATCCAATTATGTAGTGCACTTCAACCAATCTATGAAGTGCCTCTTCTATATATACGGTTGTATCATAATTATTTACTATATTTTTTAACCTGTTTATAGCTGCAATCCATTTTTCTTTTTTTATATAATGTCTAGCAATATACAATTCTTTTGCTGCCAAAAAATCTTTTATCAATTCTAATTTATATTTTGCATCCAAAGCATAATCTGTGTCTGGAAATTGATCTATAATTATATTAAAATATTTTCTAGATTGAGTTAACCCTAACAAATCTTTTTTTTCATCTACTATACTATCATAATAGCACATTGCCATCAGGTAATAAGCGTAATCTATATTTTCATTATTTGAATATAATCTTATAAATCTTTCTAACTCATCTATTGAACTACTATAATATTGTTGTGTCCAAAAACTATAAGCTGACATTAATGATGCTCTGGGTGCCCACTCTGATTGAGGAAATAAAATTTCTACTTCATTAAATTTTTTGGTTGCGTACATTACATCGCCTAGATTTAAAGCTTTGACACCTTCATTATAAGCTTTTATCATTTCAGACTCTACGTTATCATTTTCAATAATATTTTTAGATACTTCAGGTGTACTGCACGAATTTAAAATTAAAAGAGACAATATAATTATTGTTTGTGAAAACTTCATAATAATTTTTAACAAATTTTTTTGAAAATTTATAGTTTTAAGCTATAGATTTTAGCTGGTTTCTGTTTAAAAGTGAGTGTGGAAGGTTTTTTTCTTTAATTTCAAATAAAGAATAGTTGCTATTATCTGAAAAAACTTTTCTTAAAAGTTGATTTGTAAGTTTATGGCCCCCTTGAGAACAAGTTAATTTTCCGATAATTTTATGTCCTGCTAAGTATAAATCACCAAGACAATCTAAAATTTTATGATTAACAAATTCTTTTTCATTTCTAAGACCTTTCTCATTTAAAATCTCATCATTCTTAACAACGATTGCGTTATCCAGACTTCCACCTTTAGCCAATCCCATTTCTTTCAATTTATCAATATCCTCAAAAAGACAAAAAGTCCTAGAATTAAAAATTTCTGTCAAATCAGATTCGAAAACTTTAACTACATTTCTTTGGGTGCCTATTAAATCGTTTGCATATTTTAATTCAAAATCAATATCCAAACTAATCTTTGTGGGTTCAATTGAGATTGTTTTTTTTCCATCTTGAAATTCTATTTTTTTTTCAATTTTAATAATTTTTAAGGGCGCTTCGCTACTTTTTATTCCAGTTTTAGAAATTGCCTCTACAAATAACTTTGCTGACCCATCTAAAATTGGCACTTCTTTATTGTCAATTTCGACCATTACATTATCAATGCCCATACCGTACAAAGCACCCATTAAATGTTCTATCGTGGATACGCTAGCACCACTTTCATTTGATATAGTTGTGCAAAATGCAGCATTACTAACATTAAAAATATTTGGAATTATAATATTGTCGGTTTTAAGGTCTGTTCTTTTAAAAATTATACCAGAATTTGGTTCTGCTGGTTTAAGTATTAAGTTTGCATCTAAACCGCTATGAAGACCAACACCATTAAATTTAATACTTTCATTAATGGTTTTTTGATTTAAAACTGACATGAGAAACTTATAAGGAGTTCGATTAAATTAAGAAAAACAAGAAATGTTACAAGAAAATACTAATTTAACTAAAAAAATGAAAAAGTTTTTCAAAAAATCCTTGTTTTATTTGTTTTTTTGGCACTATTACAACTTCCTGCTTATTTAAACCCATCCCTAATTCTAGCCCTGATTGACAGATGCTCTTTGTAGTTTCTTCTAATATCTCTAAGTTTTCAAAAATTAAAATTTCATCTTTATGAATATTTTTCAGTGCCTTTGAGCCATTGCCAGTTAAAAATATTTTAAAAGGAATAGATTTAAATGAATTTGATTTTATAGACTTAATACTTAATTCCAAAATTTCTTCAACTCTTGCTAAAACTATTTTTTGTGTTTTTTCATTTGAAAAATCAACAGTTTTTTTCGATTCTAAATTTTTAATAATCTGCATTTTTATAGACTCTGATTGTTCATTTTCGATATTTAAAATTTTAGATATATCTTTTGTAATGTGATTTCCTCCAATATGTAAAATATCTAAAGAAAGAAACCTATCATCGTGAAAAGAAATTATTGATGTTTTATTAAATCCAATATCAATAAATGCTATGTTACCAGTTAAGTTTAGATTTTTCTTATAATTAATAGATTTTGCATAACTCGAACAAATAATTTGATTGATTGAGATATTAAATTTTGAAAAAATATTCTTTAAATCTAAAACCATATCGTTTGGTAAACAAATAAAAATTATATCAAGTGATATTAAAAAGCATTTTGGATCCTTTGGTAAAGTTGTGTAGTCAACTTCATTAATTTTATAATTATTTATGATAATGTGAGCAATGTATTGATGTTTGTAATTTTTTGAGATTTGTTGTTTAGCTTCTTGTATTAAAAACTTAACATCTGTTTGTTTCAATGTTGATCCATCGAATTTTTTAGATATCGAGATACCAATTGATATCATTTTTGAGCTATCAATCATTAGGTTTATATTATCAATATATTCATTTGAATTTTTTTCAAGAGATGTAATAACGTTATGAATTTCATCACTTAGATTTGGCTGATTTAATAAAAATCTACTTTCGCTATAAAATTCGTAAAATTGGATACTATCAATAAAAACACCGGCTCTTATTTTTGAATGACCACAATCAAAGTATGTTTGAATGTTCCTATTATTCATTAATTCATGATTAATTGACCACTTACTCTAAGATCAATTAAATTTTTATCTTTTAAATTATTATTACTAATCATTTTGTGAGCTAAATTAAGTGATTGTTGTAAATTTTCTTGTGGCAGTTTTATTAGGATATTATCAGTTGTTAAAATATCCCACCTGCCTAATGGAAAAAAATATAATATTTTAAATTCTGAAAAATCAAATTTAGAATTTTCTATATTTTTTTTAAAAAATAAAAAATCTTTAGCTTTAAATTTACCAAATATATATGGCAATTTTTCATTATTTGTCTTATTTTCAATAAGTTTTCCATTTCCTCCAACTAGCAACCAATTTTTATCAGAAATTCTAGCAACGAATTTAGTGGGTTTGATATTGATTTGAATTAATGCAGGATATATTTTTTTGATTTTGTACTCTTCAATAATATTATACTTGTCAAAAATTTCTTTTAAATCTTCTTTATCAATATTAAATATATTCTTATATAAGCCGCTTTTTATTTTATTTGAAATTAATAAATTTTCTTCATTTGAAAGTCCTTGAACATCAACTTTAATAACTGAAGAAAGTTGTCTTTCGTTTTGACTATATTTTACGCTAGTGGTGGTCAGAATAAACAAAAGAAGAAGATATATTGTAATTTTATATTTTTTACCTGTTAATTGATGCATCTTTTAAAATCCATTCTATTAATTCTATAAAACTAATACCTGCATAAGAAGCAATTTCTGGAACTAGAGATAATTTTGTCATTCCAGGTTGAGTATTAATTTCTAACAAATAAAATTTTCCTTTATAAAATTTAAAGTCAGATCTTGTAACACCTCTACAACCAATAATTTTATGTACATTTAAAGAAATAGTTAAAATTTTTTTTAAATCTTTTTGATTTAAATTTGTTGGTATTATATGTTTAGTTTTTGCTTTTGAATTATATTTTGCCTCATAGTCATAAAATTTTCTCTTAGGTTTTAATTCTATCGCACCAAGTTTTTTTTTACCCATAATAGCAACTTGAATTTCTCTACCAGGTACAAATTCCTCGATTAAAATTTCGTTATAGAGTTTCATTTTTTTTAAGTTTTTCATAATATTATTTTTATTACATATAAAAACATCCACACTTGATCCTTCATTTATTGGTTTAATTACGACAGGAAACTTTAATTTCTTTTGTATTTTCTGAATAATTTGTTTGCTATTTTTTTTATATTTAAATTTAATGTATTTTGGTGTTAAAATTTTATTTTTTATAAAAATTTTTTTTGAAATTTCTTTATCCATAGCTATTGCAGAAGCTATTACCCCTGAATGTGTGTATGGAATTTTTTGTGTTTCTAATATTGTTTGAACATATCCATCTTCTCCGAATTGTCCATGTAGAGCATTAAATATAACATTTGGTTTAAATAATTTTATTTTCTTCAATAAATCATTATCTGGTTCACATAATTTTACTCTATAATTGTTTTTTTTTAATTCTTTAGCTACTTGTCTTCCTGTATCTAAACTTATTGTGCGTTCCTTAGAAAAACCACCACAAAGAATCAAAATTTTTTTTTTCAGCATTATTTTAATATTTTAATTTCTTTTTCTAATTTAACTCCCGTCTTTTTTTCAACACTATCCATAACAAACTCTATCAATTTATTCATATCATTAAAACTTGCATTGTTCTTATTTATAAAAAAATTACAGTGTTTTTCTGAAATAATAGCATCACCAAACTTTGTGTCTAATGGTACTGACGCTTTAATTAGTTCCCAAACTTTTTTTTTTGTTTGTTTAATTGGGTTCTTAAATGTACTTCCACTTGTTTTTATTTTTGTTGGTTGTGTTTTTTCTTTTTTATCTTTCATGCTATCTATTTCTTTTTTAATTTGGTTAAATTTCTTTTTTGTTACTTTAAACGATGCGCTTAAAAAAATTAAATCATCTGCTAAATTGTTATTTCTGTATTCAAATTTGACTTTATTAGCTGGAATAGTGATTATACTTCCTGATCTATCAATAGCTTGAATTGAAATTAGTATATCCTTAAACTCTTTATTGAAACAACCCGCATTCATTTTTAAACCACCTCCAATAGTTCCTGGGATGCATGATAAAAATTCAAATCCGCCTATCTCATTTTCTAGAGAATATTCTGATAATTTTTTATCTGTACAGGCGCTACCAGCAACTAAAATATTATTTGGTAAAATTGAAACATTAGAAAAATTTTTACCTAATTTTATCACTATGCCATCAAAAATATTATCACTAATCAGAGTATTTGAGCCTGCTCCTAATACAAAAATTTTGTGACTCACTCCAAAACTTTTTAAAAACAAAACTAAGTCTGGTAAAGACTCTGCTTTAAAATAAACCTTGGTTTTTCCACCAATATTGAACCAATTAGATTTTTTTAAATCGTAATCAAAATAAATTGGACTAGCAATTTTCTCTGAAAATTTTTGTATTTCTTCAATTTGCATTATATCAATTTTGGCAATTCTTTCATCCAAGATGAGATGGTACCTGCTCCCATGCCTATAACTATTTTTTTTCCATAGATATTTCCTTTAATAAATTTAGCTATTTGAAACTGGTCATTTACCATAAATAATTTTACGTTTGAATTTTTTATAATATCTTTTGCAAAATTATTATAATTAAATCCTAATTTTATTTTTTCTCCTGCTGTAAAAATTGGGCACAAAATAACAGTATTTGCTTTTTTAAAAGATTTACTAAATTCTTTTTTAAGATCTTTTAGCCTGGATATCCTATGAGGTTGGAATATACAAATTATTTCATTTTTTTTAAAAGCTGTTCTCACACCATCTAGAACTTCTTTAATTTCTGTAGGATGATGGGCGTAATCATCATAAAAAATAGTTTCTCGATAAGTAAAAATTTTATTAAACCTTCTTTGAACACCTTTAAATTCTTTTAATCCTTTTTTAATAATTTTCTTTGATATTCCTATTGTAAAAGCTATAGCAGCAGCAGCTGTCGCATTTCTTATATTATGAATACCAAGAAGTGGGATTCTAATATTTTTAATAGATATATTTTTTTTTCCCAACAATCTAATTGACAAATCATATTCAGAAAATTCTTCAGATTGTTTTATATTTTTTATATGAAATTTAGATTTTCGATTGATACCATATGTGTAATAATTTTTAATTTTAATTTTTTTTAATAATTCATTGTTGTTTTTATCATCTATACAAATAAAAGATTTTCCAAAAGAAGGGACTTTATTAATAAATTCAATAAATAAATTTTTTATTTCATCCATAGATTTATAAAAATCCATGTGCTCTCTATCAATATTTGTAATAATAGAATATGTCGGTGGAACATGAATAAAACTTCCATCTGACTCATCAGCTTCTAATATGCACCATTCACTTTTACCTAGTTTTGCAGAATTATTTAATGAATTTAGCACTCCACCGTTTATAATAGTTGGATCTAATTTTGTTTTAGAAAATATCCCAGCTAATAAAGATGTAGTAGTTGTTTTACCATGCGATCCTGTGACTACAATATTCTTTGTTAATGAAACAATGTGCGCTAACATTTCACCTCTTTTGTAAATTGGTAAATTTTTCTTCGCTGCTTCAACAAGTTCTGGGTTGTTTTTTTTTATTGCTGAGGAAACAACTAAAATAGTTGCTTTTTGAATATTTTTTTTGGAATGTTTAATTAAAACTTTTATTTTATTTTTTTTTAATCTTTCGATGTTTTTATTGTAAGATATATCACTTCCTTGAACATTAAAGCCCATACCTTTCATTATTAGTGATAACCCGCTCATTCCAATTCCGCCTATACCGACAAAATGTATAACTTCTGTTTTTGCTAACTCAATTTTCATTAATAGTTGATATTATTTTTTGATTTATATTATTCCAAGTATTTTGATAGTTAAAAATGTCCATATTATTTTTTTTTTCTAAGTATTCTTCTTTATTTTCAATAATATTAATTAATGCAGCTGTTAGATTTTTTTTGTTAGTTTCATTTTGACTCAAAATCCAATTACACCCTTTTTTTTGGTAAAATAATGCATTCTCAAATTGGTGATTATCTTTGGCACTTGGTAATGGTATAGCCAAATGAGCTATTTTCAAAAAAATTAACTCTGCTAATGTTGATGCGCCAGCTCTAGTTATACATAAATTTGACTTACTCATAAATTTTAAAATATCATCATTAAAATCAAATAATTCACTTTTAATATCATTTTTTAAGTAAAAGTTTTTTAAGTTATTGAAATTATCAAAACTAGTTTGATGATAAATTTTTAATTTATACTTTTTTGACAATTCTAATACTGAGTCTTGAATAATAGTGTTAAATGCTTGCGCACCTTGACTACCGCCTATTACTAATAATCTAATTTCCTGATTTAGTTCATTAATTATTTTAGATGAATAAAATTCTTTTCTTAATAATGCCGGTATTATAGAGATATTTTTTTTAAATTTTATTGGAAAATTTTTGATATTTTCAGAATAACAAAAAACTTTTGTGCAATATCTAATGAATAAATTATTTGATCTTCCTAAAACCATATTTGGTTCAAATAAAAATAATTTAAGATTAAGTAATTTTGATGCGATACATAATGGCAAGGACATATATCCACCAGTTGAAATGGTAATTTCAATTTTTTTTTTTTTTAAAAAAAATATAGACTTAAAAGTTAATACTAGTAAAGCAAAAATTTGAAAAGGTAATAGAAAAATATTTTTTGAAATCTTAGGAACATTAATTATTTTTATATCAAATTTATTTTTGTTTATAAATTTCATTCCTCTGTCATCAGAAGACATAAAAATATTAAATTCTTTTTTCAAATGCTCACTAAGTATTGTTGCAGGAATTACATGTCCTCCAGAACCGCCTGTACTAATTAAAATATTTTTCATGTTAATTTACTTTTCTTTTTGTTAGATTTAAAATTATACCAGAAAGAATTGACACACCTATAATTGAAGAGCCACCATAACTTAGAAAAGGTAATGTCATTCCTGTTGTTGGGAATAATCTTATATTAACACCTACATGTATTAAAACTTGAGCCACAATAAGTGTGATTGATCCCACTAAAACTAATTTTGTTTTTTCATTTTTCTCTAAATACACTTTTTTAAATACGCTATAGATAAAAAATAAAAATAATATTAATATTCCAATTATTATAATAACACCAAATTCTTCTGATATTACAGAAATTATAAAATCAGTGTGTGTTTCTGAGCCTTTGTACTTAAGAGTTCCTTCTCCTATACCTTTTCCAAAGAAGCCACCACTCGAGATTCCATCGACTGATTTTGCTGCTTGTGCGCCATGTGTTCCGGTGTCTGGGTTAAAAAAAGATAAGATTCTATTTTTTATATAATTAAATTTAGGAATATAAAACATCATATAAATTAAAGAAGAAAGTGAAATACAAAAAAAAGTAAGAAATACAAATAAACTTATTCCAGAAATAAAAACAAGAGTAATCCAAGATAAAAAAATCAGTAATGTTTGACCAATATCTGGTTGAGTCATTAACAAAAACGATATTGGAACTATAGCAATAAAACTTAAAAAGTATTTATAGTAAATATGTATATCTTTCTCACTACTTAAAATTGTAGCCAGAGTGACAATTGTAAAAGGTTTAACAAGCTCTATCGGCTGAAATCTTGGTAAAAAAAATAAATTAAGCCAACGTTTTGCTCCATTTACTTCTGTTCCTATAATTGGGACTAAAAGTAAAAAAAAAAAAGAAACAAAGAATAAAAAAATTGAAAGTCTAAAAAGATTTTTTTCAGTCAAAGATGAAAAAAAAATTAAAATAATGATTCCAAGAAAAATATAGATCAAATGTTTAAAGAAAAAAAAATATGTATTAGTTTCCAACTTACCTGATGCAATTAAAGAAGTTGATGCTAATGAAAAAAATAAACCCAAACTAAATAGAAATAAAACAAGTAAAAATATTGTTTTATCAATATTTTTCCACCATCCATAATAAAACCTGAAAGTTAAGTTTTCATTTAGCATAAGTTATTATTTTTAATCAGATTATTAAAATACTCACCTCTTTTTTCAAAATTTTGGAAACTATCAAATGATGCTGATGCTGGACTAAAAAAGATAGTTTGATGTTTTTTATTTTTATTGATTTTAATATCTAAAAAAACTTTTTTAATTAAAGGTTTTAAATTAGTAAAAGACTCACATTTCATTACATTTTTTAACTCCTTCAAAAAAGGATTTCTATTTTTACCAAAAATATATGCTTTAAAATTTTTACATTTTTTTTTTGATAATAAAAATTTATCTCCTTTTTTGGCTAGTCCTCCAACAATCCAGGACACATTAGACATTGACTCTAAAACACTTGCTGAAGATGAAAAACTTGTAGCCTTTGAGTCATTGATTATTGTTAAATATTTTGACTTGAAAATTATTTGTTGCCTATATTTTAAACCTTTGAACTTTTTTAATATTTCAATTAAATTTTTTTTTTTGATTTTAAATATTTTTGCAATCTCAAGTATAAAAGATAAGTTTTCCTTGTTTCCTTTTGTCATAAAGTAGCTATTGTTTATTTTTTTTAAAATTGAAAGATCTACTTTTCCATCAACTCTAATTATTTTCGGTAAAAAATTTTTTTCTTTTAATTGTTCATTTATATGAAAATTATTTGTGTTTAAAATTGCAAAATCTTTTTTAGTCTGACTCTTTATCAATTTAAATTTTGCTTTTATATATTTGCTCAATGTTTTGTGTCTCTCTAAATGATCAGGTGAGATATTTAAAATAGCTGAAATATTTGATTTAAATAATTTGCTATAATCTAATTGATAAGAAGATGCTTCGATGACAAATATTGTTTTTTTTTTGATATTTTTCTCTGACAAAATAGGATTCCCTATATTGCCTACTAACCTAACATCATTCTTTTGTTTTTTTAAAATGTCATATAAAATTTGAACAGTGGTAGATTTCCCATTTGTGCCAGTGATAGTGATAATTTTATTTTTACTATAATTACTGTAAAAAATATCTAAATCAGTATGTATCTTATTAGGATTTTTCTTTAAATAATTACTAAGTCTACATTTCTCGATATCTATTCCAGGACTTACTATGACATAATCAAAATTTATTTTTTTTAATTTATTGTAATGTAATATTTTTTCTTTTATTTGTTTTTTTGAATTATCGTTTTTTTTATCATCGTATAAAAAAATTTTGTTTTCTTTTTTCAAATATCTATATGTAGATATGCCACTCTTTCCCAGTCCATAAATTAAAATCTTTTTTTTAAAAAAAATGTTTTTTTTATTTAACATTATCTTAATTTTAATGTCGCTAATCCTATCATTGCTAAAATAATTGAAATAATCCAAAATCTAATTACAACAGTTGACTCAGCCCATCCCTTTTTTTCATAATGATGGTGTATAGGTGCCATTCTAAAAACTCTTTTTCCAGTTAACTTAAATGATAAAACTTGAACAATTACTGATACTGCCTCAAGCACAAATACTCCTCCTGTTATTGCTAAAACAATTTCATGCTTAGTAATTATTCCAATTGCACCAAGAGATCCACCAAGGGCAAGCGAACCTGTATCCCCCATAAATATTTTTGCTGGCGGTGCATTAAACCATAAAAAACCTAGACAAGCGCCAATGATTGATCCACAAAAAACTGAAACTTCTCCCATTCCCTTAATATAAGTTATTTGTAAATATTCTGAAAAAACAATATTTCCAGTTATATAACTAATAAATGCGAAACACGCAGCAACAAGTATAACTGGTACAGTTGCTAAACCATCAAGCCCATCTGTTAGATTTACAGCATTGGATGAACCTACAATTATAAAAACAGAGAATGGTATAAAAAACCAACCAAGATTAATTACTAAATCCTTAAAAAAAGGAAAATATAAATTTGTTAGCTCTTGATTGTCAGAAAAATAATTTAGCATGCCTATGGCTATGGCTGCTAATATTATTTGAGAAATAATCTTAAATTTGAAAGAGATGCCTGATGAATTTTTAAATCTAATTTTACGGTAGTCATCATACGCACCAAGTATACCAAAAGAAGAAACAATAAAAATTAAAAACCAATTATATTGATTTGACAAATCTCCCCATAAAAGTATTCCTGAAAATAAACCAAGAAGAATTAATACACCTCCCATAGTTGGGGTGCCTATCTTTTTTATTATGTGGTCCGAAGGTCCATCTTCTCTTATTGGATCTAGGATTTGTCTTGCAGAAAAAAAATTAATAAAAGGTGTTCCAATTAGAAAAACTACAAGCATTGAGGTAAACATTGCTAGACCAGTTCTAAAAGTAAGATATTTGAAAACATTTAGGAATGTGTATTGATCTATTAATTCTAAAATAAAACTATAAAGCATTTAATTTTCCTGTTTTTATATCGTTTGTTATTTTATTCAGTCCTGTGGAATTTGAACCTTTGATCATAAGATAATCATTATTATTTATATTGTTTTTTATCAAATCAATTATTTGTGAGTTCTTTTTTAAAATCAGACCTTTTTTACTATTATTAAGATTTTTATAAGTCTCTTTAATATACTTGCCAACAACATTAACATTATTAATGGATGTCCCATTAATACTCTTACTAATTGATTTATGTAGCTTTTTTGCATGTTTGCCTAACTCAAGCATATCTCCAAGTATTAAGTGTTTTTTTGAGTCATTTACTTTCATGTTATCAAAATTTTTTAATGCAGATTTTAATGAAAGTGGATTTGAGTTATAACTTTCATCTATAAGGTTAAAATTTTTATTGAACATCTTTATTTTTGAAATATCTCCACGACCATTGGGTGTCTTGTGATCATAAAAAATATTGTTATCTAATTTTTTTATATCTTTAAAAATTGATATAATAGTAACTGCTGCCAATAGATTTTTTATATCGCTTTCAAAATTTGAATTAAGATAAAAATATCTCTTATACTTATTTATATTTAATGAAACTTTATACTTAACATTTTTCTTTTTAATAAAATTTAAATTAACTTCACAATTTTTCTTATTTATACTAAAAGAATAAACTTTGAGTTTTTTTTTTTTTGATATTTTTTTATGTAAATTATAAAATTTATCATCGGCATTTAAAACAATGCTACCACCGTCTTTTATATTTTTTATAATCTCAGATTTTGCTAACGCAATTTGTTTAATATTTTTAAAATTTTTAACATGAGCGTAGGATATATTTGTGATAACTCCTACCTCTGGTTTAATAATTTTAGACAAATAATCAATTTCACCTTTTTTATCCATTCCAATCTCAAAAACACCAAATTCATCATTATGCTTTAAATTAAATAAACTTAGTGGAACACCATATTTATTGTTAAATGATTTTCGTGAATACGTAGTATTGCTGATTTTATTTAAGGTTTTTCCAACCAATTCTTTAAGAGAAGTTTTTCCACAACTTCCTGTTATGGCAATAATTTTACTTGAAGTATTGTTTCTTAATAATGAAGAAGATTTTGTTAAAAATTTTAAGGTATCTTTTACTTTAATAATTTTATGTTTTTTTTTTAAAGTATTAGCTATCGCTAAAGATGCTCCTCTTTTAAAGGCTTCCTGTATATATAAATTTCCATTTTTATTTTTTCCTTTAATTGCAAAAAAAATATCATTTTTTTTAATCTCCTTTGAATTAATTGAAACATTTTTAATCTTAGTAGCTAAGGGAATATGATTCGATCCACTTATTTCATTAAGTATATTTAATTTATTATTGCTTGATAAGTTTTTATTTTTTAACTTTATACATTTTAATATTTCTTTTTTGTCAGAGAATAATTTTTTATATCGTCCATAATCTTGAGTATTCTCATGACCTTTTCCTGCTACAATTAAAATATCACCTATATTTAGATCAAATATTGCTTTTTGTATCGCTTTAGATCTATCAGAAACTTCAAAAAAATTTAATTTGCTTATTTCTTTTTTAATAGATGATCTTATCTTTTTAGGATTTTCATTTCTTGGATTATCATCAGTTAAGTATATTTTGTCACAATAGTAGTTTGCTATTTTTCCCATCATTGATCTTTTAGATTTGTCTCTGTTTCCACCACAACCAAAAACAATTGAAATTTTTTTATCTTTAAATTGCTCTTTCAAGCTTACTAAACAGGCTTTTAATGCATCAGGTGTATGAGCATAATCTAATATAACTTTAGATTTATTTTTTATATTTCCAATTCGCTCTAATCTACCACTTACTGGTTTTATTTTATTAATTACTTCAACTATTTTTTTAAATTTTACTCCACTTTTTTCAGCAGCAAGCATTGCCATCAAAATATTTTTTATTTGTATGTTTCCAATTAATTTTGTTTGAAATTTGTAAATTTTATTTTTATATTTTATTTCAATTGACTGATTTCCATCCAAATATTTATGAGAAATAACATGTATGCTGCTTCTATAATTTGATATTGTTTCAATATTCAGCTTTTTTTTTGAAGCAATATTTTTTATTTTTTTATATTCTGGAATTTCAATATCGGTAATTACATTTGAATTTTTTCTAACCAATTTTTCAAAAAGATATAATTTCGATTTTAAATAATCTTTAAAACTTTTATGATAATCTAAATGATCATGCGATAAATTAGTAAAAATTGCTGTTTTAAACTTTAAACCATCTAGTCTATTTTGTTTTAACCCGTGGCTTGAAGCTTCTAGTATTACATTTTCTATTTTTTTTTTTTTAATTTTTTTTAGGTACGAGCTTAATTTAATTGGATCAAGTGTAGTGTTAGAAATATTTTTTTTAGAATTTATTGTATTAACGCCTAAAGTTCCAATTGATGCAGCTTTTTTTTTATTTAACTTTAATATTTGAAAATAAAAATCTGCAATTGATGATTTACCATTTGTTCCTGTAACTGCAATTAAATTTTTTGGTTTATCTCTTAAAGCACTGTAGGCAATTTTAGATAATAACTTTCTTACATTTTTTGATTTTATGAAAAGAATATTATTTATTTTACCTTCAAATTTTTGATTTGAAACGATTGTTCTTGCGCCCTTTTTTATTGCATCTTTAATAAATTTATTACCATCCTTTTCATTTCCTTTGATGGCAAAAAAAATATTATCTTTTTTGCAGGTTAAACTATTAAAGCTAAGGCCTGAAAAATAATGTTCTTTATATTTTAAATTTATCTTCTTAAAAAACTTACCTATTAACATATCTAATTAATTTTCTATATATTTTGTGGCTAAAATAGGCCCAATTTTCTCTATGATTTTGCCAGATACTTCTACTGATGTCCACGCTGCAGTATTTCTAGGACTACCCTTCAACTTAAATCCAGAACCGTCTCTATATTCATAAATATAGTCTGGATTAATTTGAGTTTCCTCCATCAAAACAATTAAAACAAACTTTGGATTAGATGTTGGAAAAACTGAGGAAAAAGTATTTATTTTTTTTCTAGAGTATCCTCCTTTTGCTGACTTATTTGCAGTTCCAGTTTTTCCTCCTACATCATACCCATTAACATTTGCTAATTTGGCAGTACCCTCTAATACAATTTTTCTTAACATTAAATTTATTGCTTCTGATGTATCTTTTCTTATTACTCTTTTTTTTTTATTTTTTTTTTTATTTTTAATTAATGTTGGGTTAATTTCAAAACCTCCGTTGGAAATAATACTATAACCTTTTGCGAGCTGTAAAGGTGTTGTGGTTATGCCATGACCAAATGATACTGTTGCAAGTTTACATTTTCCCCACTTAAAAGGAATGGGTTGACCAACTTCTTCTATATCAAAACCAATTTTATACAAAACTCCAATTTTTTCTAAAAAAGATTTTAATCCCTCTATTTCTAACATTTGTGCGATTTTAACAGATCCAATATTTCCCGATTTAA
>CALSWN010000060.1 GCA_943841085.1 uncultured Candidatus Pelagibacter sp.
CGAAAGTTGGCTTAATGATAGATCTAGTAATAAAAATAGAGGGAGCGTTTTATCTATCTATATGGTTATTTTATATGGTTCAATGGGTATAGGAATGTTTTTACTAAATTTTAGTAGTCCTAAAAACTTTCAACCTTTTATTCTTATTTCAGTAATTACTTCTCTTGCATTAATTCCTATTCTATTAACTAAAAAAAAACCTCCAACATTCAAAAAAATTAAAGCAATGAATCTAAAAGAAGTTTATGATGCATCACCTTTTGGAATGGTAAGTTCTCTTTTTTATGGAACAATTCAATCTGCATTGTTTACATTATTGGCTGTATATGCTGCTTCAATGAATTTCACAATATTTGAAATTTCACTTGTAACATTTCTTTTAGCAATATCAGGAGCTGTCTCACAATTTCCAATTGGAAAACTTTCTGATTTATATGATAGAAGAAAAGTAATTGTTTATTCAACTTTTGCAGCATCAATCTTTGCGTTACTTACACTTTTAGTTTCAAGACAAATTTACCTTCCAGGTGAATTAGCAACAAGTAAAACATGGTTTTATATTTTTTTAATCTTATTTTCTTTTTGTAGTTTACCTATGTTTTCTTTGATACTTGCTCATACTAATGATTACATCCCAAAAGAAAAATTTGTTGCAGCTGGTGCTGGCTTACAATTTACCTTTGGATTAGGTGCTATGAGTGGTCCGTTTCTTTGCTCAATATTTATGAATTTAGTTGGCTCAAATGGATTTTTTGTTTTTTTATTTTTCTTTCATGCATTAATTGGGTTATTTGGACTTTATAGAATGCGTATAAGAGAAAGTGTTGAAAATCCCGACTCACAATTTGTTGCGATGCCTCAGACAATTACACCTGCGGGTATTGAATTGAATCCTACAACAGAACCAATAGAAGAGCCAAAAGTTGTTGAAAGTGATGAGGCTAATATAAACACCCCATCACGATAATTTAAAACTAATTTTCTATTTAATTTAAAAATATAGAAATTTATTTAATAAAATCAAATAATCACTCATAGGTTGTAACTCAATTTGAACAATAATTATTTTAAAAATATTTTTTATTCTATTGTTAATTAAGCAAATTTTTGTTGAAATTGGCTTTATATAAAATGCCTGTAAAAAAATATACATCTGTCAGAAAAAAGAAAAAAGTTCTAAAAAAGAAAAGTACTAAAAAAATAGGACAATTATTAAATAAAGTTTACATTAATTTTAAAAAGAAACAGAAAGAAAATGAAAAAAAAGATCTTAAACTTAAAGAAGATCAAATTAAAAAAGGGAATGAAAAAATTAAATTAAAAGAAAAAGAATTTAAAATTAAAGATGAAGAAAATAGAAAAAAAGATGATTTTTTTAAAAAAAAAGAAGAAGAGCTTAGAAAAAAAGATCAACAACTTCAAATAAAAGATGACGATTTAAGGTTAAGGGATAAAGAAATTAAATTAAAAGAGAAAGAACAACTTATAAAACAAGAAGAGATAAGATTTAAACAAGATCAATTAAAAAAAAAAGAAACTGATCTTAATGAAAAAGATGAAAATCAAAAAAAGATAGAAAAAGAACAAAAAAAGATAGAAATTCAATTAAAAAATACTAAAGAACAGCAATCAAGGAAAGATATTGATCTTAAAGTTAGAGAAGAAGAGCAAAAAAAGAAAGATCAAAAAGAATTTAAAAAGAAATTAAAAGAACAAAAAATTAAAGCTGAGGATGAACAATTAAGAAAAAATCTCGAAGCTCAAAAAATAAAAGAGTGGGAAGATAAATTTGATGAAGAACAAAGATTAAAATTATTGCAAGAAAAGATAAAAGATGAAAAGATAAAACAAAAAGAGCGATTAGATAAAATTAGTGAAACACAAACCAGTGATGAATTACAAGATGAATTGTTTAATCAACTTGATTCATTCGAAATTGATAAATCTAAAAAAAACTAATTAAAGACTCATCAATTTAAGCAATAAACTAGTGTCCAGACTAGAGACTTTTGAGATAAAACACGAATTTGGGTTATATGAACAAAGAAAACGCAAGTCAACTCTGGAAAATTATTCAGGAAGCTGGTGATTATTTGGCTGGTCAACTACCTGACCACCCAAACCACCCAAAAGGTCGTAACCCTTACGCTCATGTTGCTATTTGTGTCAAAAGTAAATTTAACGCAAGCTATAAAGATATTCCTGATGAAGACTTTAATGAAGTTCTAAAATTTATTGAATTTCTTAAAAAAAATCCAAGCTAGTTTTGTTTGGGAAAATAATCTTTTAATTCACCTTCTCTATAAACATCTGCTGTGCAACAGTGAAGTCCTCCTCCAAAAGCATAAGCATCTCTCATATCCACTGGTAACACTTCCATTCCTAATTTATCTAATTGTTCAGCTTGATATATTTCACTTTTTTCTACACAAACAGTCTTAGGGTCTAATACCAAGACGTTCATAGACAACCAAGTAGAAGAATAGCACAACGGTGGTGGTTCATTGTGTGCAGGTTGTGCTGAGTCTATTATTTCCCATCCATTATCTGTAAAAAGTTTTCTCTGTTCTTTAGGTAGTCGTCTTTGAGGGTTATTAATTATTAAACCCTCTTTAATTGGAGTAAATGTTGCATCGATATGAATTGGATAAGGGTCTCCTGGAAAATTAACTGCATGGACTCTGTGGTCCTTATAATGTCTCTTTAACCAATCAATTCCTTTTAAATTAGTAGTAAAACCATGTTGAACCACAAGATCTTTACCAAATCTAAGCACATCAGCTGCATCAAATAAAGGTTCTTCTTCTGTAGTTACAAAAAATTTATCTTCAGTCCATTCCAATCTTTTTTGAATTCCAATTTTATCAGATAAATAATCTTTTCTATAGTCTGCATCAGTTAATCTAGGCTTTGGTGCTGACTCATGTCTCATATTTGGATCTTCATTATAATATTTTTTTAACAAAGGTCTGTAACAAAGGTATTCAAACCATCTACATCTGTAACTCATTGTAGCTTCAAGGATTTCTTTACCTACTGTTAATAAAACATCTCTTGGTGGCATGCAGCCAAACATTGTATCTGTTTCCCAATCTGGTGTTGAAGTTTTTTGATTAAAATCTATTGGGTTTGGTCTGTCTACTTTAATACCTCTTTTAACTAACATATTAGAAAAATCATCAAGTAGCTGATTGGCTTTATCCACAGTATCTTTTGTTCTTGGACCAAACTGGCCTCGCATATCTGAGTCTTCTGGGACTTTCGCATCTAGAGCAGGTTCTGGAGCTGGTATGCAGGTACCATCAGCTTTGCCTACAATAACATGCTTTAAAGGATCCCATTCATTCCAACTACTAACTATAGTTTTTTTTTCACTCATAATTTATGATTTAATAATATTATGTTCAGGGCCAAAAGGAAACTTGGTAATATTTTCTGCACTATTCTTTCCTATGACTAAAATATCATGTTCTCTATATCCGCCTGCTCCTGGAGTTCCTTCTGGTATCATGATCATTGGTTCCATCGAAATAACCATATTCTCCTCTAATACTGTGTCTATATCCTCACGCAATTCTAGTCCCGACTCTCTTCCATAAAAATGAGACAACACACCAAAAGAATGACCATAGCCGAATGTTCTATAGTGAAGATAACCAAGTTCAGCAAATAACTCATTTAGTTCATGACAGATATCTGAACATTTTATACCTGGTCTAATTAATTCTAAACCTCTTTTATGAACTTTAATATTTGCTTCCCAGGCTTTTAATGATGCGTCATCAACCTTATCTACAAAAAGAGTTCTTTCTAAAGCCGTGTAATAGCCCGAAATCATAGGAAAAGTATTCAAAGAAAGAATATCTCCAGAAACAAGTTTTCTAGAAGTTTTAGGATTGTGTGCACCATCTGTATTTATTCCTGATTGGAACCACACCCATGTGTCCATGTACTCTGCATCAGGATAAGTTTTTGCAATCTCTCTTTCCATCTTATCTCTAGCAGCTATTGCAATTTCAAGCTCGCTCTCACCTACATTTATATTTTTAACTATTTCTTCACCTCCAATATCTGCAATTCTTGCTCCGTTCTTAATAATTTCTATTTCTTCAGCAGACTTGATCATTCTGGTTTGCATTAATTCTTTGGATACATCGCTAAATACTGAGAATGTAAAAATTGAAGATAACTTATTTTTTACATCTAATGTCACATGATCATTTTCAATTCCAATATTTTTTGGTGGCTCGTCTCTTCCTATAATTGAAACTATTGCCTTTAAAAAGTTATCTCTTTTCCAATCAGTAAATATAATATTATCATAATGAGATCTTCTCCACGGTTGACTGGCATCTATATTAGCTGATATTGTTGAAATTTTGCTAGCAGTAACAACACATCCATAAGGTCTGCCAAATGAACAATAAATAAAACCTGTGTAATAGGCAATATTATGCATTGAAGTCAAAATAACCATATTAAGATTATTTTTACTCATTATGGTTCTTAAGTTATCTAATCTTCTTTGATATTCTTTATCTGTAAAAGGAAGTTTGGCTTTATCACCATTTTTTAATGTAAAAAAATCTGGTCTTTCCATTCTAATTAGTTCAAAGCGATAAATCTTCTATTGGTTTTAATCGTAAGACTATAGTAAATAATAGACATAAAAAGAAAAAATCCTCCAATAATAGTATTTGCTGATGGTACTTCATTGATTCCAAATAAAGGAAGCCAAATCCAAAAAATTCCTCCAATTACCTCAGTAAGTGAAAGTAATGTTAATTCTGCGGCAGGAATAGCCTTAGATCCTATTGAATACAAAATTAACCCCAAACAAACTATCGTTCCATGCAATGAAAACATCGCACCATTATAACTAGTAGCTAAAATTTTATCTTCATTAATTGCAATGAATATTAAAGCAATTATAACACAAAATAATCCAGCTACTGCAACTGTTGTAAACTTTGGAGTTTCCTTTCTCCATCTTAGACTTACAGAAAAAACCGAAAAACCTATAGATGAAGTCATTCCAAAAATTAAACCTATTAAAGAGTTTTTTTCAGTATTTCCAAAAGCAATTATTATAATCCCCACTGTTGCCATTCCAATGGCAACCCAAACATTAAATGATATTTTTTCTTTTAAAAATAAAAAACCTAATAAAGCTGTAAAAAAAGGCATAGCAGCAAGACAAAGAAGTGTAATGGCAGCAGATGTATTCGTTATAGAATATATAAATGTAACCATTGCTATACCTAAGCCACAACCTCCGATTAGGCCTGATACACCAACTTTTAAATAATTTTTTAAAAAGTTTTTTCCTTCTTGAAAATAGAGATAAAAATTTAAAACTACAAAAATTGTTAATCCTCTTGCAAAAATATATTGCCAAGCTACTGACCCAGGTTCATCCATATAACGAACTACTAAAGGTCCAAAGGACCATAGAAGACCTGCAAAAAGCACCACAGGAATTGCTATTTTTTCATTTTTTAATTCTATCATTTATGGATGTTTAATAGTTATTGTTTTATTCTACAATAAAAATGAGTTCTATTTAAAGATGTTCATATTAGGTCCAATTGGAGAATAGCACTCTATTAATTCGCCTTTTTTAAAATTTGATTGACCATCTTTAAAAAAGCCCCAAACATTGGACTCTACAAAAGATTTAATTCTAAAAGATTCTTGCCCTTTTAGAATTTCAATTTGTAATATTCCATTATTAGTTGAACTAAGTTTGGCTTTTAAAAATCTAACGACATTTTTTCTTTTTACAAAACTATTTTTTAATTTTGCCCTAAATGGTCTTTCCTTTTTAACACCAAGAATATTAAGAATATATGGGTAAACAAAAAACCTGAAACAAGCTGAAGAAGATATTGGATTTCCAGGTAAACCAAATATTACTTTTTCTGCTTTTCTTAATTTAGCAAATAAAATTGGCTTCCCAGGTCTTATGGAGACACCCTTAAAAAAGTTTGATAAATTAAATGTTTTTACAACTGAAGGTACAAAATCATATTTTCCAGCTGAAACTGCACCAGAAGTTATAATTATATCTATTTTTGATTTGATACTTTTTTTTATTCTTTTTTTGAGAAGGTTTTCATCCCTATCTCTTAAAATTCCACCATCAATAAAATTGAACATAAAATTATTTGATAAAGATTTAATAAAATGACTATTTGAATTTCTCACTTGCCACTCTTTAATTATTTTTCTATTAAAAATTTCATTCCCTGTTGAAAAAAATAAAATATTTGGTTTCTTTTTAACTTTTATTTTAGTTATACCTAGTGTTTTAAATGCCATAATATGCGATGACTGAATGATCGTCCCTTTTTTTATTATTAAATCCTTTTTTTTATAATCAGACCCAGCATATCTAATATGTTGATTCTTTTTAATTTTTTCATTTATTATGATGTATCTTTTTTTATTACTATTTGGATAAAAAATAATTTTTTCAATTGGAATAATGGTATCAAAAAATTTAGGTATAATTGCGCCTGTCATTACTTCAACAGTATCAAACTTTTTTACTTTTTTTAATTTAGGATTGTCTCCAGCAGATACAGTTTTTAAAATTTTAAACTTTTGTAAATTATTTTTATTAAGGTTTTTCGTTTCTTTTGAATTAATTGCAAAACCATCAAACGCAGCATTAGTTCCTGCTGGATAATGTACAGGGCAATAGATATCTGATACATTTATTCTGTTCAATGACTCAGATGAATCAATAAATTCTTCTTTAATTTTTATTTTTGACTCTGTTAAAATTTTTTTTGCTTTATTATAATTAATCATCTTAATTTTCTTTTAGTATTTTTTTGGCCATTTCAAAATCTTCTTTAGTATTAATATTAAAAAATGGATCAAATTTTTTTACTTCTATATCAATATTTTTAACACCTATTTTGTTTGCCCAATCTTCAACTTTTCTATGATTATTTTTTAATAGATCATTTTCTAATGTTTCCAATAAATCAATTGACCACAAACCAAAAATATTATGTCTTTTGTTGTTTGATTTTATAAAATATAATAAACTTTCATTTGTTGGAATTCTTTTTTTATATTCTTCAATAATTGATGTTTCAAAAAAAGGGGTATCTGATGGAAATGTTGCGATCCATTTGAATGTCGTATCATTTTTTTTAATCCATTTCATTGAACTAAGAACCCCGGCCAAAGGTCCAAGATTTTCAAAACAATCTTCAATTATCGTTATTTTTTTTGTACTTTTAATTTTCAATGGATGACTTGAGACAATTAGTATTTGGGGAAATTTATTATCAATTTTATGTAAAACATGTTCCAATAATGTTTTGTTTCCTAGCTTTATGTGATTTTTATCTTCACCAAATCTTCTTGATTTTCCACCTGCTAGCACAACACCTAAAATATTGTTATCTTCCATAAATAAAATATAAAACATTAATTTTTTTAATAAAGAATTTTATGGACTTAAAAATTTTAGAGATTGCATCTAACACTGAAAATCACAAAGTGATCAAAAATCACACTCATCAATCTAAGAATAAAAACCCACTATGTGGTGATGAAATGGAAATTAGTTTGATAGTAAAAAACAATATAGTTGAAGATATGGGTTACCAATGCAAGTCATGTATTTATTGTCAGGCATCGGTGAGTTTACTTTCAAGATGGGTTGTACAAGCTCCAATAGAAAAAATTTCAGAGTTTGTCTTAAATTCTGAGCTTTTCTTCAATGAAAATTTTGAACAATCGAAAAAAATTAATATAAAAGATATAAAAGATTTTAAAAAAATCATGAACCCTGAAAATGTTTCAAGAAAAGAATGTTTGCTACTTCCTTTTAAAACTCTTTCAAACGCTTTAAAGCTTTAAGGATAAAAATATGCTTAATACAATAAAAGAAAATTTTAAAAGAGCTCTATACGCTCTAATATTTTCAGTTATTACGATTGCTTCTCTTTCATTTTTAAGTTTTGAAACTCCTTATGGGTTATTTTTAGCTGGATCATTTGGATCTTCTATGGTTCTTCTCTTTGGATATCCAGAAAGCCCTTTTGCTCAACCAAAAAATGTTTTCTTTGGACACTTAGTAACATCTGTAGTTGGTGTAATCATTTTGAAATTTCTTCCAATTGACTTATATTTACAAATAGCAATAGCTGTTGGTCTTGGTATTTTTGCAATGATACTGTTAGGTGTAACTCACCCTCCAGCAGGAGGAAATCCAATTGTTATAATTCTTGGTGCAAGTTCTTATGATTTTTTACTGAATCCAATTATTTTTGGTTCAATAATGATAATTGTCCATGCAATTATTCTAAATCGGTTTATTTTAAAGAAAAATTATCCAAGTAATTGGAAAAGTTAAATTTTCCTTGTTTCAAATTCAACCAGTTTAAATATACTGCTTGAATGAATTCTAGTTATAAAGTTTTGAAATATAAATCTGGTCAAACAAAAGAAATCGATGATCAAATATCTATAGAAGAGCCACTAGAAATAATTATTAAATATAAAGTTAAAGATAAATGGGTTGAAAATACCGTGTCAATTACAATGAGAACTCCTGGAGATGATGAAGATTTGGTACGTGGTTTTATTTTTAATGAAAGAGTAATTGAAAAAATTGATTATATAGAAAAAATTGAAGGCTGTGGTGAAAAAGTTGGTCAATATAAGTTACAAAATAAAATTATTGTAACAATAAATAATTCAGAAAATATTGATATAGATAAAATCAAAAGAAATTTTTTAACAAATTCATCTTGTGGAGTATGTGGAAAAACATCTCTAGACTCTCTAGAGATTATTAAAAAAGATAAAATATTGAAATCTATTCCAAAAATACATTATGAAATAATAATGAAATCACCAATCTTGTTAAGAAAAAAACAATCCGAATTTGCAAAAACAGGTGGGATTCATGCAAGTGGTTTATTTGATCATAAAGGAAATATAATTGCTTTAAAAGAAGATGTGGGACGACATAATGCACTTGATAAATTAATTGGACATGTATTAAAAAAAAAATTACTTGATAATAGTTCTCAATTTCTCACTTGTTCTGGAAGACTCAATTTTGATTTAGTCCAAAAAGCTCTAATAGCTAATATTGGCGTTTTAGTAGGTGTGGGTGCGCCAACCAGTCTCGCTATTGACCTAGCTAATAAGTTTGACATGACATTAGTGGGTTTTGTAAAAGAAGATAGTTTTAATATTTATAGCAATAAAGAAAGAATTATAATAAAAACTTAAAATTTTTAATAGGGTAAATTGTGTCAAAAAACATAAGTAATTTGTCTGGAAGAATAGGATTAAAAAAAAACCTATTTGAAAAAATTTCTGAAAGATCATTAAATTCAAAAGACTCAAGTGGTATTAAAGAAATTGCTGATGAGTACAATATGGGTGTCTCCACTATTCATGGTGCTGAAAGTTTTTATGAATTTTTGAGACCTGCACATAGAGAAAAAAAAGCTTTTGTTTGTAATGGGAGTGCTTGCATGTGCTCAGGAACCCAAGAACCTTTAAAAGAAAAATTAAAAGAAAAATTAGGTGATGATAAAGTTGGAGAAATGTTTTGTCTTGGTCACTGTTATGAAAATCATGCTTTTCATTATGATGGAGAAAACTATGCAGGTAACGACATTAAAAAAATTGACCAAATAATTAAAGGTGA
>CALSWN010000061.1 GCA_943841085.1 uncultured Candidatus Pelagibacter sp.
TTGAAGCTTGCCTAATACTCATCGGTCCAAATCTAGCACCAGGTCTATAGCTTGTTCCAGCGTCAAAAGGAATTCCAACTATTGCAACATCACAACTTTTAACATCTCTTAATTCTGGTAGTCTTGCAAATGTAGATGGTCCTGCAAATCTTGGTACTTTAGTGCCACTTACAGGTTGGATTGGGTCTTTATTCTTATCTTTTTTCATTTATAAATAAAATGTACCACATTCTATTAAATTGGAATATCTTCTAAATTATTTTTTATGAAGTTATTTAAAGCTATTTTACTGCTATTCATTTTTATTTCACCTTTAAAGGCGAATACTATCTACAATTTGATTAAAATACCCAACTTAGAAATTTATGAAATTAAAACTAAAAATAAACTTAAGTATTTTTTTGCTGCTAGTTCATTTAGATTAGGTGTAAAAAAAAATATTGTTTGTTTAAATCCAAGTAAAGAAGATTTAGACTTAAAGTATAAAACTATTTATAAAAATCTTGATAAATATTCATACAGTTATTTAAAAAAAATAAATCTTAAATATATTGTTTTATGTGAAAATTTATCAATTTCTGGAATTAATACAGCTGGTATTCCGGATAATGTAATGAAAACATTAATACTAGATATAAATTTTAATGAAAATTTTTTTGAAAGAGTGATTCATCATGAAGTTTTCCATATAATTAATGATCAATACAATGAGCTTTTTGAAAAAACTGAATGGATTAAATTTAATAATTCAAAATTTAAATATGCTGAATGCTCCACGTGCACAGAAAAACTGGGGTTGGAAACTTACAAAAACACCAAAGGTTTTTTTTCAGAGTACTCTAAATCAACGGCGTCAGAGGATATGGCTGAGGTTTATTCACATATGATTTTTTTAAGTCAAAAAGATATAAATAAAATCAAAAAAAAAGATCCAGTTTTAAATAAGAAAATTTCATATATTGAAAATAAAATCAAAGAAATTGATAATTCTTTTACTTTTTAAATGATAAAAAAAATAAAACCCTCTAAATCTGAAAAGATTATATTAATTTTCTTAATTTTATTAGGGTCGATTACTTTTGGTACATTTTTTATAATTAAAAACAAATGTTTATTTGTTAAAAAGTATGATCCTAAGAATATTAATTTTAAAAATCCAACTAATATTGCAGTTTTAAATGTCCCTTGTGGGAATGTAATTATAGAACTTTATCCAGAAATCTCTCCAAATGGAGTTAATAGATTTAAAAAATTAATAAGGTCTAACGCTTATGATAATGTTGCTTTCCACAGAGTAATTAAAGATAAGTTAGTTCAAGCGGGTGATTTAGAATTTGGAAAAAAAGGAAATTTGAATTATGGAAAAATAGGTACTGGTAAATCAGGATTAGGAACTATTAAATCAGAAATTGATAATGTGTTTAATTATACAAAAGGAAGTGTCGGTTTAGCCAGATCTTTTAAAAATGATACTGAAGACAGCCAGTTTTTTATTATTTTACAAGATGAACCCTTATACGAAGGTGAATATACACCTTTAGGAAAAGTTCTTTACGGTCTTAAAGCATTAAAAAAAATTAAATCACAAAGACACTCTGAATATATTTTGAGACCTGATTTCATTAATTCTTTTAAAATGCTTAAATAACCCCTACATATGCCGCAAAAATGAGCCCATTTTAGTCTATAAGTTGGTATTTTTGTTATGAAAATTTTGATTAAATTAGATTATGAAAAACAGAATAGTAAAAAAAATCAAGAGAGTAAAAGAAGATAAAAAAGAAATTCTTAAGGAGCCATTAAAAGTTCTCAAAAAAATAGATCTTAATAAATTTAAAAAAATTACATCTTTTTCTTTAAACAAAACATTTGATAATTTCAAGGAAAGAATAAAGAAAGCTGAGATCGAAAGAGAAAAGATATTAAAAAAAGAAAAAATACAAGAAGCAAAAAAGAAAAAATTAGAAATAAAAAAACAAAAAGCTGAAGAAGCTAGACAAATTAAAAAAGAACAGTTGCAAAAAATTAAAGAAGAAAAACAAAAAATAATTGATAGAGAAAGACAAAGACTCAAAATTGCAAATCAACAAAAACAAATTGAAAAACAAAAACTTAAGGTTGAACAACAAAGATTAAAATCTGAAGAAAAAAAATTAAGCGATGATATAGAAAGAAAAAGAAGAGAAGATGAATTAAAATTAAAAGAAGAAAAACTAAGATTAGAATATGCTGAAAAACAACGAATAAGGCTAGAAAAACAAAAAGAAAAAGAAGAAGAAGAAAAATTAAAAGCTGAACAACGTGAAAAGCATGAACAGGAAAGATTAAAAGCTCAAGAGGAAAAACAAAGATTAAAAGATATAGAAATTAATAGATTAAAAGAAGAACAGTATAAATTAGATGAAGAGGAACGAAAGTTACAATATCAAGAACGAAAATTGAAAGAAGCTGAACAAAGAATAAAAGACATTGAGGCTCAAAGGCTTAGGGAAAATGAAATCCAAAAATTAAAAGAAGCTGAAGAAATGAGGAACAAAGAAGAAGAATTAAGATTACAAGAGAAAAAAGAAATCGAAGAATTAAAAGCTTTAAGATTGAAAGAAGAAGAACATAAAAAAAGAGAAATAGAGCTTAAAAAGAGAGAAGAAGAGATTAGATTGCAAAAATTAAGAGAAGAAAAAATTGCGGAGGAAAAAATTAGAGAAGAAAAAAGACAAAAAGCTGAAGATGAAAGAATAAAAGAATGGGAATTAAAATTTGATGAAGAACAAAAAAAGAAAGAAGAAGAAATAATAAGAAAATTTAATGAGAGAGAAAAATTATTTAACCAAAAGCCAAGCGAATCTTCTGATAATTCTTCTAATCTCTCAACTGATCAAAATAATGATCAAGAGCAAAAAAAAAATTAAGAGATTGATTTATTTGATTTAATTAATTAGTGGTTTCCCTGTGCCTAAGGTATATTTAATTCTGTCTTGTGTTTTTTGAGTTTCAATTAATCTCATAAATGCCTCTAATTCTAATTTAAATAAATCGTCCTCTGATAATGTTTTATCTATCGTAGTATCACCGCCACTTAATACATAGGCCAATTCTCTGGCGACTTTAACACCATGGTCTAATATTATTTTGTCATTGTAAAGTTTATCTAAAATCTTGTACATATCTTCCAATACTGATTTTCCAGGAAGATTGAACTTTAATTCCTCTGGAGCTTTAAAATTTTTATTATCCATCAGAATATTTTTTGAAACTTCTAATAAACTATTTCTATTCATTATTTTTTTATCTTCAGGTCTTAGGTACTTCATTGGTTCCGCCTCTACTGGTGAAGTAGCCGTCTTACCATAACCAATAATGTCAAAAACTTTAAGAGATGCATAATTGGGGTTTGCTTTTGCTTCATCTGTATTCAACCATCTTGCCAACATTTCTTTACATCCGCCCCCTGCTGGAATTAATCCAACTATTGTCTCAACTAATCCAACTACAATATTAGTATGTGAGGCTACAAAATTGCTTTGAACCATTACCTCAAAACCACCACCTAAGGTTAATCCTGATGGTGCTGAAACCACTGGATATTTTGAATATTTTAAGTGCTTACAAGTTTCTTGAAAATATTTTATGAATTTTTCTATAGATTTAAAATCGTTTTTATCTGCAAAGTCCATTGTGTAAGTTAAGTTTACTCCAGCAGAAAACTGCATACTTTCATTAATTATTATCAAAGGTTTATCGGTTGCTTTTTTAAGTGCATCCATAGAGTCATAATTTAAAGCATTTGCTTTAGTGGTAAACTCAACAATATTATAATCATTAAATCTATAAATTTTTGCAGAGTCATTTCCGTCTACACTTGAGGCAGTCCTCTTAACTTTACCCAATGTTTCTATATTTGTATATTTTTGTCTCTCTCCATAAAAATCTTCATTTTTTGTTTTTGATAAATTTTTTAAAAATTCGTTTCCTTTAAAATTATTAACTTTATCAAAAAAGTTTTTCACACCTATTTCTTCAAGCATTTCAAAGGGACCTTTAGTCCAATTAAAACCAAGTCTCATTGCTTCATCAATATCATTAAATTCTTTTGTAATTCCTGGAACTAATGAAGAGGCATATTTAATTATTTTAGATATAACTGACCAAGCATAATCTCCATACTTATCTTTTCTATTAATTAATCTATTTAAATCTACGTTATCAGATTTAATATCTATTTTTTTAGCAACTAAGTAATCGCCAGTTTCAAGATTAATTGCTTCCATAACTTTTGTTGTTCCAGCTTTATTTATTCTATAAAAACCACCTTTACCTTTTCTTCCAGTATATCCTGTTTCAATTAATCTTTTTACCAATGGAATTTCTTTTGCTACTTCATGAAATTCATCAGATTTTGGGAGTTCTTTTATAAAACTTTTTAATACGTCAGCCATTAAATCAATACCTATTAAATCATATAAACCAAATACACCTGTTTTTGGAATCCCCATTGGTCTTCCAAAAACTGCATCTGCTTCTTCAATTGAAAGTTTCATTTTAAAAGCCTCAGTCATTGCGACTTGCATTGCATAAACACCGACCCTATTTCCTAAGAAACCTGGAGTATCATTACAAATGATTGCACCTTTACCTAATTCAACTTCACAAAATTTTTTTAACTGATTTATTTTATTAAGATCATTATTTTCATTCTTAACTATTTCTAAAAGACCCATATATCTGACAGGGTTAAAAAAGTGAGTTATACAAAAATCTTTCTTCTCGGTATCTGTTAGATTTTCAGATAAAATTTTTATTGGAATTGAAGATGTATTTGAAGATACTATTGCTCCATCTTTTCTTTCTTTAAATATTTTTTCATAAATTTGATGTTTAATATCAATTCTTTCAACCACTGCTTCAACAACCCAGTCTGCTTCTTTAATTATATCAAAGTTATCAGATATATTTCCAACTTTAATGTTATTAATTTTTGACTTATCAATTAATAATGGCGGTTTTGATTTATGAATTCTATCTCTTGCTTTTTCACTAATCTCTGTTTTTAAATCTAATAATGTTACAGGAATATTTGCATTACAAAGATGTGCAGCAATTCCACTTCCCATTGTTCCTGAGCCAATGACTACAACTTTTTTAATATCCATGTAATTTGAAGCTAATCTATCTATTGATTCCTCTTAGTCTTTCAGAACGTCTTCTCAAAAGCTCTGCACTAACTAAGATTAAAGTAGACATTATAATTAAACAAGTTGCCACAGCCAGTATGGTCGGACTTAACTGTTCTCTTAAACCAACCCACATTTGAATTGGAATTGTTGTATTTTCAAGTCCAGCTAAAAATAGAACAACTATCACTTCATCAAATGAAGTTACAAAAGCAAATAATGCACCAGAGATAACTCCCGGTGTAATTAAAGGTAATGTCACTTTCATAAAAGTGTTAACAGGATTACTTCCAAGGCTTGCAGCCGCTCTTGTAACACTATGATCAAACCCACTTAAGGTTGCTGTAACTGTAATCACTACAAATGGCGTTCCTAAAATTATATGAGATAAAATAATTCCTGTATGTGTTGCAGCCAAACCTACTTTTGCCATAAAGAAAAATATTGCCGTACCTGAAATAATTAATGGAACGATCATTGGTGAAATTAACAAAGCCATAAATGCAGCTTTATATGGCATATGCCTACTACTTAAACCTAGTGCAGCTACTGTTCCTAGAATTGTTGATCCTATTGTTGCAAAAAAGGCAATTATTAAACTATTCTTAGTAGCAAGACCCCATGGGTTTTTAGTTCCCCAAATCATATCTTTATACCATCTCAAAGAAAAACCCTCTGGATCTAATGCTAACATTTTAGATGAAAAGTGAATGTATTGTTCAGCATTAAATGAGAGTGGCAAAATTACAAATAGTGGTGCAATTAAGAAAAAAAATACCAATCCACAAATGGTTAAATACGTATAATGCCATATTCTATAATGTAGAGGTGTATAATTTGGTAATGCCATATAGTTTATCCTAATTTAATATTATCTATTCCAACTAATTTATTATAAATCCAATAGATGGTTAAAACTCCAACTAATAACATTGTTCCTAATGCTGATGCAAAAGCCCAGTCTAATGAGCTCTTCATATGATATGCAATTGTATTACTAATTAATGATCCACTAGCACCACCCACT
>CALSWN010000062.1 GCA_943841085.1 uncultured Candidatus Pelagibacter sp.
AGATGGTATCGAGAAGAGGCTGAAAAAAAAAATATTACTATTAGTGATCTTGAGGCTCGTGAACATGTTTATGGTATGCCCTATTCAGAGTGGAAAGAAAAATATCAAAAATAATTATTTTTCTTTTAGCCTTGGAAATAGCTCTACAAAATTACAAGGTTTATGATTTATATCTAGTTGGTGTTTTAATATTCCATCCCAAGCATCTGTTACCCCTCCTGAAGAACCTGGTAAAGCAAAAACATATTTGCCGTTAGCAAGCACAGCGCATGCCCTTGATTGAATGGCAGAAGTGCCAACTGTTTTTAAACTTATTGTTCTAAACACTTCTCCAAAGCCAGGAATGTGTTTGTCTGCTATTTCATTGACTGCCTCTGGAGTTATGTCTCTTCCAGTTAAACCTGTTCCTCCGGTAGTGATAATGACATCAATTTCCTCTTTATGAATCCAATCTTTTAAAATTTTGATAATTTCATCTTTATTATCCTTGCAAATTTTTCTATCTATCAATTTATGATTAGCTTCTTTTATCTTATTAACCAAAATTGCTCCCGACTTATCGTTATCTAAAGTTCTGGTATCTGTAACGGTCAAAAGTGTTATATTTACAATCATAAATTTAATTTAATTATAATGTTTATATTATCATTTTTATTTTTTCTAACAGCAATATTATATTCTAGCGTTGGTTTTGGAGGTGGATCTACATATCTGGCTCTTCTCTTGATTTGGGGTATACCTTATCAAATTTTTCCAGTGATTGCTCTTTGCTGCAATATTTTAGTCGTTTCTGGAAATTGTTTTAACTATATTAAAGCAGGCAAAATTAACTTTAAATTATTAGTTCCCTACCTTGTTTCATCTATACCCCTTGCATTTATTGGGGGCACTTTATCAATAAGTAAAAGTTTTTTTGAAATACTGTTATTTTTAGTATTAATCATTGCAGGAATTTTATTACTTTTTAATTTTAGGTCGTTTGAAGATACTGATCAATCTCATAGGAAGATTCCAAAAATCTTTGCTTTTTTGATAGGTGGTACAATCGGATTTATATCTGGTATAGTTGGTATCGGTGGAGGTATTTTCTTAAGCCCAATACTATTGCTGATAAGAGCGGGTAAAGCAAAACACATTGCCACAGCCGCATCATTATTCATCTTGATCAATTCAATAGCTGGTATTTTTGGACAATTTACAAAACATACAATTTTTTACGAAATTCAAAGTTATTGGTTATTGTTTTTGTCTGTATTGATAGGAGGACAAATAGGTAATTTTCTTAATATTAAATTTTTTCCTGCAAGAGTTTTAGTATTAATTACATCTGCTTTAGTAATTTTTGTCTCAATAAGAATGGGATTGAAGTTATTTATTTAGTATATATATAACAACGTACATGAAAACATTTAGAGCATTTGGGCCAACTCTTGGAAAAGGCAAGTTATCAAAAAAAATTTTAAAGATAATTAATAATCATGTTGATAAAACAGTGATTTCGAAAAAAAATGATTATAGTTCAAAATTAGTTAGTCAAATCAAAGATGAGGTAAAATTAAATAATGCCTTTATCAAAAAAAACCTATCTAAAGAGTTAATTCAAAATATCAAAAAATATCTACAGGTATCAGGTGTTCCAAACATTAAGGAAGTTAAGATAATTAACCTTTGGGTAGTGAGACAGTTTAAGAATGAATATAACCCCATCCATTATCATAATGGACAACTTTCAGGTGTTGGTTATCTCAGAATACCAAAAAATATGAACCAAAATAAAGTTATAAAAAACAAAAAAGTAAAAACAAATGGAACTATTGACTTTATTAATGGTCAAAAAAACTTTTTAAGTAAAAGCATCTATAATTTAAATCCAAAAATAGGAGATTTACTAATTTTCCCAAATTATTTAATGCATGCAGCATATCCATTCAATGTGGATGGTGAAAGAAGATCGTTTTCTTTTAATGCTAAAATTACATTTAAAAAGTAATTTGCATTATCTTATGAATGTTATATAAGTTTACTGCCGATTTGATCCGTATTGCAGGCTTTAATTGCTAAAATGGAAATCATTAAAAAAATTGGTAAAGGTCGTTGAACTGTATTGTGCACCTGGCATATAGCTAAAGCACTAAAAAAGTGAGGTAAAAAAAATGAACTTAGATTTTTTCAAACAAACAAGAATTTTAGATGGAGGAATGGGTCAAGAATTACTAGCAAGAGGCATGAAGCCAAATGGAACTCTTTGGAGTGCAAATGCGTTACTTAAAGAAGAGTATCATCAATTATTACTTGATACACATTTAGACTTTATCAAGTCTGGTGCAGAAATAATTGTTACAACAACATTTACAACTAGAAGGTTGCGATTAAGAGACAACAATATTGAGGATAAGTTTGAATATTTGAATACTAAAGCTGGGGAAATAGCAAAAAAAGCTAAAGAATTGAATCCTCATGTTTTGATAGCAGGCGGCTTACCTCCTCAATACTTAACTTATGAAGCTGATACAAGAACAAATAATGAGATAAAAGAAAATTTTTATGATCAAGCTAAGTTGTTAAATCCATTTATAGATTTTTTTTATTTTGATGTTTTGAGTAGTGTAAGAGAATTTAAATTAGCAATAGAAGCAGTTGAAGAATTTAATAAACCATATCTAATTGGGGCTCATATATCAGAAGGTATTAATTTACCCAGTGGTGAAAAAGTTTCACAAATAATCACTGATATTAAGCATAAAAAACTATTGGGGTTAATACTTTCATGTGTTTCTCCAGAAAATTATGAAAAAAATTTAAATGAGATAAAAAACCTAGGAGTACCATTTGGTTTTAAACTCAATGGGTTTATAACAACAAATCCTAAATTTGGTTACACAAACAGCTATAACAAAAGTAAAACCGGAAATCCAAATGAATTCCTAGGACAGAGAAAAGATTTAACACCAAAAAATATGGCTTTATTTGTTAAAAAATTTAAAAATGCAGGAGCTACTATCTTAGGAGGATGTTGTGAAACAAGACCAGCTCACATTAAAGAATTTTCAAAGTTTAAAAAGTAAAGTAATTGATCTATTTAATTTCATAAAGAGAGCTCTCTAAAAAATCATCTATTTCACCATCTAATACTTTATCAGGATTAGAACTTTCAAAATTTGTTCTATTATCTTTTACTAATCTATATGGATGAAGAACATAAGATCGTATTTGATGACCCCATCCAATTTCTGATTTTGAAGACTCAACATTTTTATTTTCTTTATTTCTTTTTTTTATTTCAAAATCATAAAGTCTTGCCCGAAGCATATTCATACAAGTTTCTTTATTCTTATGTTGTGATCTTTCATTTTGACACTGTACAACAATCTTGGTTGGTATATGTGTTATTCTTACTGCACTATCAGTAGTATTCACATGTTGTCCACCAGCCCCACTGGATCTATAAGTATCAATCCTTAAATCTTTTTCTATAATTTCAATATCAATATTTTCATCAACAACAGGATAAATCCACACACTTGCAAAGCT
>CALSWN010000063.1 GCA_943841085.1 uncultured Candidatus Pelagibacter sp.
AGCAGAACTTACAGTTAGAGGTCATTGTTATGATGCTTTAGTAGGTATTGCAGGTTGTGACAAATCATTACCAGCTTTAATGATGTCAATGGTTCGATTAAATGTTCCAAGTGTTTTTATTTATGGGGGATCAATACTTCCAGGACGATATAAAGGTAAAGATGTAACTGTTGTTGATGTTTTTGAAGCTGTTGGAAAACATTCTTCAGGACAAATGTCAGCAAAAGAATTAAGAAAATTAGAATTAGTTGCATGTCCAAGTGCTGGTGCTTGTGGTGGTCAATTTACTGCAAACACAATGGCATGTGTATCGGAAGCAATTGGATTAGCATTACCTTACTCAGCAGGAACACCAGCTCCTTATGAGGAAAGAGATAAATACGCAAAGTTAAGTGGTGAAATGGTAATGGAATTATTAGCTAAAAAAATTAAACCACGAAATATCGTAACAAAAAAAGCTTTAGAAAATGCTGCAACAATTGTTGCTGCTACTGGTGGTTCAACAAATGCTGCTTTACACTTACCAGCTATTGCAAATGAAGCAGGAATTAAATTTGATTTAATGGATGTTGCAAAAATATTTAAGAAAACTCCTTATCTTGCCGATTTAAAACCAGGTGGGAAATATGTTGCAAAAGATATGTGGTTGGCAGGTGGAGTTCCAATGTTATTAAAGACTCTTTACGATGGTGGTTACATTCATGGTGACTGTATGACTGTTACCGGTAAAACAATGAGAGAAAATTTAAAAGGGATTAAGTTTAACTCAAAACAAAAAGTTTTAAGAGCATATAATAAACCACTATCACCAGATGGTGGTGTTGTTGGATTAAAAGGCAATCTAGCTCCTGATGGAGGAATTGTTAAAATTGCTGGACTTAAGAAATTACAATTTACTGGAAGAGCAAGATGTTTTGATAATGAAGAAAGTGCTATGAAGGCAGTTCAAAGTAAAAAATATAAAGATGGTGATGTAATTATTATTAGATATGAAGGACCTGTTGGAGGACCTGGAATGAGAGAAATGCTTTCAACAACTGGTGCAATTTATGGTCAAGGAAAAGGTGAAAAAGTTGCTTTAATAACTGATGGAAGGTTTTCAGGTGCCACAAGAGGCTTTTGTGTAGGTCATGTTGGGCCAGAAGCTGCCTTAGGAGGTCCTATAGCTCTTTTACGTAATGGAGATTTGATTGATATTGATGCTAAAAAGGGAACTATCAATGTAAGACTATCTAGAGCTCAACTAACTTCTAGAAAAAGAAAATGGAAAGCTAAAAAATCTGATTTTGGATCAGGTACACTTTGGAAATACGCACAAACAGTTGGACCTGCATATTTAGGAGCACCAACTCATCCAGGTAAGAAAAAAGAAGTTAAGGACTATTCAAAAATTTAATGAAAATTCGCCCAGTTATTTTATGTGGTGGTGCAGGTACAAGACTGTGGCCTAATACTAAAAAACATCAAGCAAAACAGTTTATAGATTTTGGTAATTGGACTTTATTAGGTAAAACTCTAGAGAGAGTAAAAGCTTCTATATTTGATACCCCAATTATAAGCACAAACTCTAAATATCTTAAGCAAGTCAGACAACATCTTAAAAAGCATAAAATAAAAAAATTTAAAATCGTTCTTGAGCCTACAAAGAGAAATACAGCACCAGCTATATTAAGTACTGCATTAATAAAAGATATTCCAAATGAACAACCTTTAATGTTCTTAGCAGCTGATCATTTGATAGAGAAAGTTGGTTTGTTTAATAAGGCTATTAAAAAAAATCAAAAGAAATTAACTCAAACTAATATATTTATTTTTGGGATTAAACCCACAGTGCCTTCAAGCGAATTTGGTTATTTCTTAACAAGAAATATTAAAGGAAATAATAAAGTATATAAATTTGTTGAAAAACCAAAAGAAGCAAAAGCCAAAAAAATAATTAGTAAAAAAGGATATTGGAATTCCGGAATGTTTTATCTTAGAAAAGACTCAATTATTAATAACTTCAAGAAATACCAACCAAATATTTACCGAAATTGCATTGAAGCTGTAATTAAAGCAAAATATAAAAATAATGTGTATTATTTGAACAAACAAGCTTTTATTAAAGCAACAGCCAAGTCTTTTGACTTTGCGATATTAGAAAAAACTAAAGAGATAAATGCCATCAAATTAGACATCCCTTGGTCTGATTTAGGATCTTGGAAAGAAATCTGTAAAATGTATGGAAAAAATAAAAGACTATACTTTAAAAAGAAAAATGTATTTCATAGACCTTGGGGTAGTTACGTAAATTTATTTAATGGTAGAGAATTTTTAATTAAAGAATTATATATCAAATCAAAAGGAATATTAAGTCTCCAAAAACATCATCATAGATCAGAACATTGGGTAGTTACACAAGGCAAACCTAAAATTACCCTTAATAAAAAAAATTTTATAATGAAATCAGATGAAACTATTTTTATACCTTTAGGATCAGTTCATAGAATAGAAAACCCCTATAAGAAACCAGTTAAGATTATTGAAGCACAAGTTGGATCTGTATTAAAAGAAACAGATATAATAAGGTTTGAAGATATATACGGAAGGGTTAAATAAAAAATGTTTAAAAAAATATTTTTAAATATTAAGAATTTTTTTTTGATAATCAATAATATTAATAAAATTAATAAAGCAAAACCTAAATTTATTTTTTATTCAGAAAATAAATCATATCTAAAATATGCATATTTATTGGTCGAGACTATATCAAAAAAATATCCAGGTGAAGTTTATTATGTTTCATCAGATATAAAAGATAGAATTGAAGAACTAAATGTGAAAAATATTTTTATTGGAAATGGAATTCTTATGCAATATTTTTTTTTAAGTGTTAAAGGAAAAAATATGTTTTTAACTTTAACAGATTTAGATAATTCAGTTGTAAAAAAAAATAAATACATAAAAAGTTATATATATTTTTTTCATGCAGCAGTTAGTTCAACTAAAATTTATACACAAACAGCATTTGATAACTACGATCAAATACTATGCAATGGAGACTATCATGTTAAAGAAATAAGGAAGAGGGAAGAATTAGCTAGTTTAGATGAAAAAAAGCTAATTAAATCAGGTTATTTCTACTTTGATTATTTAAACAAAAAAATAAATAAAAAAGACAATAATGATGAAATATTAATTGCTCCATCATGGAACAAATCAAAAAAAGATTTTATTAATGAAAATTTTGAAAAAATAATAGATAAAATTATAGAAGCAGGATTTAAAGTGAGATTTAGACCTCATCCAGAGAATTTAAAACGATCGATGAATATATTAAATCATTTTAAAAAAAGATTTAAAGAAGATAATTTTATTTTTGATGATGAGCCAGAAAATACTACTGCAATGGAAAATGCAAAATGTTTAATTACAGATACCTCAGGTATAGCAATAGAATATACTTTGTTAATGAAAAACCCTGTCCTTTATTTTGAAGATTTTGATAAAATCCATAATGATCAGTTTGAAATGTTTAAAGATTTAGAAACTATGGATGAAAAAGTAAAATCTGAATTTGGCTATAAATTTGATGTAAATCAGATTGATGATTTAAAAAAGATTATCAATTATGCTATTTTAGATTTTAAAGATAAAGATCTTGATATTAATGAATTTATTAATAAAAATTTTTATAATTATAAAAATACAATTGATTATTTTAACAAAGAAACACTTAATGGTTTATAAATTTTATTATGAATATTAAAAAAAAATTTGGTCCATATATTAGAGAATTAAGAATAAAGCGTGGTTTTGGCCAAAGGGAATTAGCGGTAAAGATTGGTATCGCCGCATCATATTTAAATGATATTGAAAAAGAAAAAAGAACAGCTCCAAAAACAAGTGTAATTAAAAAGTTATCAATTTTATTAGAGGCGAATAATAATGATTTAAATGATTTAGCTGGTATATCAAAAAAAAGTGTAGCACCAGACATAGGAGAATTTATTGAATCTAACCCAAGAATTATTTCACTTATAAGAACAATTAAAGATAATAATCTTAATGATAATCAAATCGATGATTTAGAAACATCTATAAATAAAGATATGACCAAAACATTAATTATTGCTGCCGGATTAGGTAGCAGACTAAAAAAACATACTGAAAACTTACCAAAATGTATGTTGGATTTTGGTGGTAAAACTTTGTTACGAAGACAACTTGATGTTTATAATGATTGTGGAATAAGTGACATCTCTTTAATCAGAGGTTATAAGAAAGAAAAAATTAATTATAAAAATATAAAATATTTTGATAATACAGACTACAAAAATAACAATGTTTTAAATTCTATTTTTTACGCTGAAAAAGTTATTAATGGTAATATAATAATTTCATATTCTGATATTTTATTTGACTCTGTTACAGTTAAAAGACTATTAAATTCTGATCATGATATTTCCGTTGTAGTAGATATAGATTGGAGAGGTTATTATGTTGGACGTAAGGATCACCCAATAACTGAAGCTGAAAATGTAATATTTAATTCTAACAATGAAGTAGAAAAAATTGGGAAAATTAATAAAGGCAATGATGAAGTTCATGGTGAATTTATTGGAATGATTAAGTTGTCTGATCGCGGTGCTAAAATTTTTAAACAACATTTTCACCGTTTAAAAAAGATTTATTGGAACAAGCCTTTTCAAAGAGCCAAAACTTTTCAAAACGCTTATTTAACAGATATGATTCAAGAACTTGTTGATATAGGTATAAAAGTTCATTGTGTAATAATTGAAAGTGGATGGAAAGAAATAGATACAGTTGAAGATTATAAAAAGGCAGTTCACGGTTTTAAGAAGAAGTTAACAAACAATTAACATTTCTTTAATTAATAAGGCCTATTTGGCTATTTTTATTAACGTGTAAGCGAACATTATTACTATATAATTAACTTGTAAGCGAACAAAAATAATTATAATAAAGCATTTAAATGGAGAAATAATGAAAATATATATAAAAAAAATTTTTTTACTGGGCTTTTTAGTTTTATTATTTGGCCCTATAAATGCTGAGGTAAAAACTTATAAAATGGTATTTGTACCTGCTAGTGAAAAAGGTGATGAAAGCGACTACACAAATTTAATTTCAATTACTGAAAAACTTACTGGATTCAATATAAATACAATTAAAGTGACAGATTATAATGCAGCTGTTGAAGCTATGAGAGCTGGTAGAGCACATATAGCATGGTATGGCGGAAAAACTTATGTAAAAGCTGCTGAGATAGCTAATGCAGAAGCTTTTGCAGCAGGTGTTAGACCTGGTGAAAAAGATGCTGGTTATTACACTTACTTTGTAGTTAAAAAAGATAGTGAGTTAAAAGAGTTTAAGGATGTTAAGGGAAAAATTTTATCACTAAACACTATTGGTTCAACAAGTGGAGACTTAATTCCCCAAGTAGAATTAAGTAAAATTAATCTTGCAATTAAAAATAAAGATCACTTTAATAAAGTTTATTACGCTGGTAGCCACGATGCTTGTTTATTAGCTGTAATAAATAATCAATCTGATGTTTGTGGAATGAGTTCGAGAAATTTTGAAGCAAGGTTAGAAGATGGAACTTTCAAAAAAGAAGATGTTAGAATCATACATAAATCTGATCGAGTGCCACCACCACCATTAGCTTACTCAAAAATAATTCCTAAAGAAGATAGAGAAAAAATTAAAAAAGCAGTGTTAGAAGCTCACAAGCATGGAGTTATAGGTGGATATGGTGGAAAAATGTCACATTACATGGAGGTCAAAGATTCAGACTACAATGTTTTGAGAGATGTGATTGAATTATTAAATAAAAACAAAAGTTAAATTCATATATGACAGCTATTCTTGAAATAAATGATCTTAAAAAAACTTTTGATAATGGTACCCCTGCCTTGAAAGGTGTTAATTTAAAAATTAATAAAGGAGAATTTGTAAGCATATTAGGTCCTAGTGGCTCAGGAAAGACAACTTTATTGAGAACTATTAATGGTCTTGAAACTTCAAGTACGGGAGAAATTTATTTTGATAATAAAGTAATTGATAATAATACAATTTTAGAAGTTCAAAAAAAAACTGGAATGATTTTTCAAGATTTTAATCTAGTAAATAATCTTTCTGCGATAAATAATGTTTTAACTGGTCTTTTAAATTCAAGCAATAAATTTTTATCTTTATTTTATTTATTTAAAAAAGATCAAAAAATTGAAGCTTTAAGATCTTTAGAGACAGTCGGTCTACTTGAAAAATCTTATAATAGATCAGATGAATTATCTGGAGGACAAAGACAAAGAGTTGGAATAGCAAGAGCAATAATTAAACAACCATTATTGTTATTAGCTGACGAACCTGTTGCTAGTCTAGATCCAAAAGCTGCTAATTTAATTTTATCTCTACTAAAGAAAATTAATAAAGAGTTTGGTACAACTATCTTATGTAACCTTCACCAAGTTGATTTAGCTAAAAAATACTCAGATAGATTAGTAGGTCTTTTAGATGGTAAAATTATATTTGATGAAAAATCTGAAAACATCAATAAATCCAATCTAGAAAAAATTTACGTATAACATGGAAAAGAACATCTTAGAACTTAAAGTAAACAACAAAAACAAAGATCTTGAAAGTCATTTAAAACCACAATGGTCATGGAAAACACTTATTTCTATTGTTTTATTTTGTTCTATTTTAGTTTTTGTTGTTAAGGACCTTGAAATTGATTTTATTAAATTAGTATCCGACTCTTCCAAATATTTTGGAGATATCTTATCAAGAATGCTTCCTCCCGATTTTAGCAATTTAAATCAATTAGTTTATGCAATGTTTGAAACTATTGAAATTGCATTTTTGGGAACTTTTATTGCAATAGTTTTATCTATTCCCTTAGGATTATTTTCAGCGAGAAACTTAGCTCCTAATTATTTTGTCTACATAGTTTGTAAAACTATTGTTATATTTTTTAGAGCAATACCTGAATTTATTATTGCTATGATTCTAGTTATTGCTATTGGATTTGGAGCAATGCCTGGAGTATTAGCATTAGGCTTACACACAATGGGATTTTTAGCAAAATTTTATGCTGAAGATATTGAGCACATTAATAAAGGACCAATAGATGCTCTTAAATCATCTGGAGCCACAAAAAGTCAAATTATTTCATTCGGTGTCATCCCTCAAATTTTACCTTCTTTTGTAGCAAACAATTTATATATTTTAGATAGAAATGTGAGAATGGCCACAATGCTAGGTATTGTTGGAGCTGGTGGAATAGGCTATGAGCTACAATCATCATTCAGAATGTTTGAATATGAAAGAGTATCAGCAATTATTATACTTATTTTTATAACAATTTTTTTAATAGATCATTTATCTGCTTTTATAAGATCAAAGATTAAATAAAAATTAAATTTTTAAATTTTTGGCCATGTTAATTTACTTAACATGACCAAAATGATTAATTTAAAACCAATTATTTGGAATAATTATGTAGTGAATTGCAAGTACAATTCCAACCGATACACTTAGTCCAAAGATCATTTTAAGAAAGTCTTTTCCAATTAATGGAAAAACATACTTAAATTTATAATCTTTGTTCATTGTTGAAATTGCTAGTTCTCTTCCACATAATAAACCAACGAA
>CALSWN010000064.1 GCA_943841085.1 uncultured Candidatus Pelagibacter sp.
TTATGAAAAAAATAAAAAAAAAAAATTTAAAAAAGAAAAAAAAAAATAATTTTAGCTCTAAAAAAAAAGCGCCCAAAAAGAAAAAAATAAATAATCTTAACTTTAAAAAAAAAGCATTCAAAAAGAAAAAAAGAAATAATTTTAACCTAAAAAAAAAAGCGTCAAAAAAGGTAAAAAGTAAAAATACGTACTCAAAAAAAAAATTTTCTATTAAAAAAAAGGAAAGCCTTATAATTAGAATAATTCAACTTCAAGCTTCATTTAATTCAATATTAAGATTTAGAATAAATTTTAATATTGAAAAATATATAAAGAATTTTTTTGATATAATTGCCAACACAATTTCTGATTACCATATATTAAAAGCAGAAGAAAAAAGGAAAATAAAATTAGAAGAAGTAGAAAAAAAAGAAAGAGAAAGAATTTTTTTACAAAAGAAAAAATTAATTGAAGAAGAATTTAAGACCAAGCAAAAACAAAAAGCCTTAAAAGAAGAATATAAATTAGAAAAAGAAAGAAAAAAAGATTTAAAAACTTTCTTACGTAAAGAGCAAGCACTTTTAAGAATTGAACAAGCAGAAAGACAAAAACAATTTCTAAAACAATTACAATTAGAAAAACAAATCGAAAAATTTAGAATAAGAGAGGTCAAAGAATTAGAAAAGATAGAAAGAATTTCTTTAAGAGAAAAAAGAGAAGATTATGTTGGATTACAAGAGAGAATTGAAAAACTTAAAGATAAATATAGAATTATTAGAGATCAAAAAATCAGAGAAAGAGTTGAGGCTTTAGGAGTAAAAATTCAAGGTGATGAAGATAGAGAAACATTATTAAAAAAAGAAAAAGATTATACAATTGCAAGACAAAAAATTGAACTTTCACTAGAAAGTTTTTATAGAAGTGCAAGTAGTTTAGTTTTTCAACTGAATAAAAGGCACGTGACTAGACACATGTCTATATTAAGATGTATTGATAGAAGATTTGAAACTGGAGAAATATTTATTAAATGGGATGAGACAGTAGATGAAGATTGGTTACTTTTAATTTATATAAAAGACAACTCACCAGATGAAGGAATAGTGATTGAAGATAAAACAAATGTAGAAAAAAATTCATCATTTGAGTTCAAATCAAATGAAATATTTAAAGCATCTGATTTAATGGTTGACTCGTTGACCCAATTAATTGCAAGTAAAAGAGCAAAAAATAATAATTAAATACTCTCTTCTTTTATTAATTTTTCAATTTCAGGAATTAAGTCGCCACTCTTAAATGTAGGATAAAATTTAAGTGTTTTTTTGAGACTTGTTATTGCTTTTTCATATTCTTTAAGTTTTATAAAGATTCTTGCTTGTCCTGATAATGCTCCAAAATGTCGAGACTCGATTTTTAGAACTTTTTCAATATCATTTAATGATTTGTTATATTTGTGCATTAAAAAAAATACTGTTGCTCTTTTATTCCAGGCTTCAGACCAGTTAGGGTCAGTTTTAATAATATTGTCAAAAACTTTTAGTGCATAATCATAGCTTCCATATTGCATAAGCTCTGTACCAAGTCTGAGTTTTTCAGTTAATTTAAGATTATCAGGGTGCTTATGCCAAATAGCCCAAATTTGTTTTTCTAAAAGTGCTGCTGTTTTAGGGTTATTAACTTTTTCTAATTGATCAAAAAGTTTATTTAATTTAGTTTTTTGCTCAAAGTTCTCAGAGATCAGAGAAGTACAAAAAATAAAAAAAAAAAATATTAAAATTTTCATATAATTAATATAATTTATTATAAATATGTTCTCAAGCTCACTTACTTTAATTATATTATATTTAGTTTTTAAATATATCGTAGCGTGGATAGAGTATTATAATAATACTGATGATCGCTTACAAAAATCAATATGGAGATATTCATATGATTACCCTGTTATTGGAAAAAGAGATATATCTGATCTAGATGATAAAAAATTTGTAAAACTAAGAAGATTTAGAAATTTAATTGTAACACTAATGTATTGTACGGTATTTACATTTTTTATTGTATTTATGTCTTTTACAAGTCATTTACTGATATTAATTTTAAATTAAATTTTTTTAATTTGTCTTTTATTTTTTTGGTATAGGAAAAAAGCTATAATTTCATAAAAGAATGAAAATATAGTGAAAATTATTGGTGATTTAAAAAAAGTATATAAAAATTTATATTTTGGAATTTTTTTCCAAATAAGTAAAAAGGCCTCTGCACCGCTATATATTTTTCCATCTTCCTCAACATGCAGTCTTCTTATAAGAGTTTTATTATTCTTTGATGTATTTTTTTCTGCGACTGCATTATTTGTGATATCGACCCATTCAATTTCATTAATATTTTGCTTTTTGTAGAGATTTATTTCAGCTCTGCAAATACTGCACGACTCATTGTAATAAACTTTCATAATTATATTATATGAAATTATTAAAAATCTATTAGTTTGTACATGTGCCAATTACAACAATTGATAAAAATTATATACATAATATATTGATATTTAATGACTAATTTTTTTTCCAAGACTGATCTTAGTAGAAAGGACGCTGAGAACATTATATCAGAGACTTTAAGTAAGTGTGATGATGGAGAATTATATTTAGAAAATTCTAAGAGTGAGTCCATAGTCTTAGATGATAATAAGATTAAAAGCTCTAATTACAGTTCAGATCTGGGTTATGGTTTGAGAGCAGTGACAGGTGAGGTTGTTGCATATTCGCATTCGAATGAAATTTCAAAAAATTCTTTAAAACAATCTGCTGACAATTTAAGCTCTACACTTAAATCAAAAAAGGGGATTTATAATAATGAAATTCCAAAAACAAATAAAAAGTTTTATAAAGATATAAACCCAATTGAAGAAAAATCACTAAATTCAAAATTAGAGCTTTTAAAAGAGGTCAACAACTATACAAGAGCCAAGGGAGGTATCGTCCACCAAGTCACAGCAAGTTTTTCTGGAGAACATAAATCTATTGAAATTATTAGATCAGGAGGTGAGGTGTTAACAGATGTGAGACCTTTAATTCGATTTAATGTTTCTGTAATGCTTGAGAAAAATGGTAAAAAGGAAACAGGCGTTTATGGAATCGGTGGAAGACAATCTTATGATGAATATCTTAAGGGGGATAGTTGGAAAAAAGTATGTGATGAGGCTTTTAGAATTGCTTCAGTTAATCTAGAGAGCAAACCTGCTCCAGCAGGAGAAATGAAAGTAGTTTTAGGTCCAGGCTGGCCTGCAATACTTATTCATGAAGCGATTGGTCATGGTTTAGAGGGAGATTTTAATAGAAAAAAAACTTCAGCGTTTCACAATCTTATGGGACAAAAAGTAGCTAGTGAGGGAGTAACAATTATTGATGATGGTACATTACACAATAGAAGAGGTAGTTTAACGATTGATGATGAGGGAACACCTACAGAAAAGACAGTTTTAATTGAAAACGGTATTTTAAAAAACTTTATGCAAGATCGTTTAAACGCTAGGTTAATGAACACGAGATCTACTGGAAGTGGAAGACGAGAAAGTTACAAACATGTGGTTCTTCCAAGAATGAGAAATACTATGATGTTAAATGGAAAGTACTC
>CALSWN010000065.1 GCA_943841085.1 uncultured Candidatus Pelagibacter sp.
CCAAGTTCTCTTTCTGCAGATAATTTTGCTTTTTTTGCGTTGTTAAAAAAATATGTAATGTTTTTATGGTGTATCATCTGAATAACAGTTCCAAAAAAAATTAGAGCCAGCATTATTAATACAAAGCCCTGAATAACCACTGAAGGTATACTTTCCGCTAGTGTGGTATATGGATTAACTGTCATCATAATTTTACCCTTTATATTATTTGAATCGTGTTTTATTGAAGTTTCTAGTATAGTTAAAATAATAATCAACCGTAATATCGGCCGCAATTAATTGCTAAATACAACTTATACTTTACGTTTATAATGTTGTTTTGATGGAATTACTGATCTAACACCACCTTGAGGATTTTCTACATCTCCAGCTCTTCTAGGGATTAAATGAATATGACAATGCAAGATTGATTGACCAGAAATTTTTCCAGCATTTGATCCTATATTAAATCCTTTAACAGAAGAATCTTTTTTGATAATTTCATTCTTAATTCCTCTAATCAAATCATTACAAGCTATAATTTCTTCATTAGATAAATCAAAATAATCTTTCACATGTCTCTTAGGTATAATTAAGCAATGTCCCTCTGAGACTGGAAAAGTGTCATAACTTGCGTAAGCTAAATTATTTTCTTTTGCTAAACCACTTTCATTAATATTACAGAATAAACATGGGTTATTTGGATCTTTCATATTTTTTATTTATATATCAAGCATTTTGAAATTTCTTTATTATAAATATATGACATTTTTTTATAAAAATTTAAGCTTTTCCTTTTCCATTTTAAATTATTAATTGTTTTAATTGAAGCTACACCTTTACCTGATCCGATAAGTATAATTTCATTATAAGTGTTTAAGGTATTAATAAAAATATCTTTATTAATAATCTTTTTCAATTTTTTTTTAAAAAATTTATAAGTTATTCCTTTATAAATTCCTTTCAAAGGTGAATAAACTTTATTATCTTTTATAAGTAAAATATTTGAAGTTCCACTTTCTAGTAATCTATTATTAAAACTTAGCGCAACATCAGAAGAGGAATGATCCATTTTGGATAAATGTTTTAAAATTATTTTATATTTTAAATTTTTAAACTCTGGATCTACTCTTCTATACTTAATTAATTTTAAATTAAATTTTAGTTTAGGGGTAACTCTTTTTCTTAAAGATATAGAAATTATTTTATTGTTTAAAGCAACTCTAAGTAAGTGGTTGTAATTTTTTTTTTTATTAATATTTTTTTTTACTAAATTAAGAATGTCATTTTTAAGTTTTGGTTTATTTAATCTATAATGTTTTGCAGATTTAATTAGATTTTCAATATGCTTTTTAAAAAATAAAATTTTAGCCGGTTTCCCAAATATCATCATTGTGGTAAATACACCTTCTGCGCCCCAAAGATCTTGAAAATTAGTTTCTTTTAAGGTTTTACGCTGATAAGATTTTTTTAATAAGTAAGTTACCATTTTCAGTTAAAAAAGACTCTGGGTGAAATTGAAATCCATAAATTTTCTCATTGTTATTTTCTAATGCCATTGCGACATTTGAAATAGCACACCTCATCGTAATTTCAAAATTTTTTGCAAAAAATGGTTCTTTTAACTTTAGCGAATGATATCTGCCAACAGTGAATTTTTGACCTTTTTTGAATAAAAGGCTTTTATTTGTAACTTTTATTTTTGATTGAAACCCATGGTAGATCTTATTTTGTTCAATTATTTTTCCTTTTTCACAATATAAAATTTGCTGAAAACCTAAGCAAATACCAATAATTTTTTTTTCTCCTTTATATTTTTTATAAATCCTAGAGATTAATGGGTAATCTTTTGGAGCTCCTGGTCCTGGAGATAGTACTAGTACTTTTGATTTTTTTAACTTTGTTTCATTAATATCGTTAAAGTTATCACATTCAACCTTGCCGAATCTTGAAAATTGATGAACCACATTGTGAGTAAAAGAGTCGTTATGATCAATAATATAAATCATCTATATAAATCTATTAATGCTTTAGCTTTTATGTAATTTTCATTAAATTCATGAGAAGCATTACTGTCAATTACTACTCCTGAAGCAACAGATATTTCAGATTGATTTTGATAATTCAAAATTGATCTAATTATTATATTGAATCTCATATCACCATTAAATTTTAAATATCCAAAACTACCAGTATAAATATTTCTATTTTCTCTTTCCTGATTGTTAAGTAAATTAAGAGTGCTTATTTTAGGACAGCCTATTACTGACCCTCCAGGCATCATAGCTTTTATAATCTCTAAAGATGATGTGTTTTTTCTTAATTTTCCAGCAATTAAGCTTACATAGTGATAAAGGTCTTTATATTCTTCAACTATTTTCTTTTTTATAATTCTTACAGAACCAGCTTCACAGATTTTTGATAAATCACTTCTCTCCATATCAACAATCATATTGTGTTCTTTGGTTTCTTTAATATTTTTTTTGAAAAAACTTAATGCTTTAGATTTGTTAAGTTTTTTTGATTTTTTTAACGTACCAGCTATTGGCTTTGTTGAAATAAAGTTTCTATTTTTGGTTATTAAATTTTCCGGAGAACAGCTAATGATTGAATAATTTTTATCATTAATCATGAAAGCTTCTGGAGCCATATTGCTTTTAGTTAATCTACAAAAAAAATCTAATGCATCTATTTTTGAATTATTTCTATACTTTGTGCAAATTTTTATCTGATATGTTTCACCTGACTTGATTTTTTTTTTGAATTTATTGAATATATTCTTGTAGGAGGCTTTGTTTAAGTTGACATTGAAAGTGCTTTTAGATTTTAAATTTTCAGATGATTTATAATTTAGTTTATTTGAAAGTTTTTTTTTAGTCTCTGGTTTATAAAAAATTCCCTTAGGAAATTTAAGTCCTTTTTGTTTTTTTATCTTTACGTCAATTAAATTATTTAGAATCTCATAACCAAAAAAACCTATATAAAGATCCGTTTCTTTATTCTTTGTTTTTTTTTTAGTCGAATTGTTGATAAAATTTTTAATATTTTTATTAGATAAAATAATTTTTTTTGAAAAATCTGTATATAAATCAAAACCTTTATTAGATTTATAAATAATAAATGGTTTTTGAGATTTAGCTATTTCTTTTAAATAATTATTTTTTGTCAATTTTCTAAGCTACTTGCAATCTTTGAACTTGTTTTTCTTTTATAGGCAAATGTATCAATCCAGCAAAAATTGATAATGCGATAGATAGGTACCATGCATAATCATAAGATCCATAGATTTCTTTAAATAAACCCCCTAGATAAGCGCCAAAAAAAGAGCCGATTTGATGACTTAAAAAAACAATTCCATAAAGTAAACCCATATATTTTGTTCCAAAAATAAAACTCACCATTCCAGCTGTAGGAGGGACTGTTGCTAGCCATAAAAAACCAAAAGTTATTCCAAATAGAATTGCTACAGTTGGGCTTGGTGGCAATAAAATAAATAATAAGATCACAATTCCTCTTGCAAAATAAATAAAACTTAAAATAAACTTTTTTGGAAATTTTGTTGATAAATATCCACATGTTAATGTTCCAAAAATGTTAAATAAACCTATCATTGATAAAAGAGTTGCCGCACACCAACCTGGTAATCCTTTGTCATTTAAGTAAGCTGGGATATGGGTTGCCACTAATGTAATATGCCATCCACATACAAAAAAACCTAATGTGAGGTAGATATAACTTTTATTAGAAAAAGCTTCTTTAAGAGCTTCCATTGCTGTTTGTGTATCTTCGCTCTCTCTTCCTTCTGTAGTTTTTGGTGTAGTGAGTAAAAAAGCCAAACCCAAGCCAATAACTATAAAGATAGAAAAAAATAACAACGTATCTTGCCACCCATAATCAACTAAGGACATTCTAGTAAATAGAGGTGAAATAAAATAACCAAAAGATCCTGCTGCAGTTACAATTCCAGTAGCAATAGTTCTATTGGAAGATGGAAAATGTTTTGACACTACTGAGACAGGAATACTTACGGCAGTGGCACCTAAACCTATTCCAATTAAAATTCCCATGCTTATTATAAAATAAAATCCTTTATTAATTCCAGAATATAATAAAAGTATTCCTATTAGATAAAAAATAAAACCAATAAACACAGCAACATGTCCTCCGTATTTATCAGTGACAATTCCAAACCACGGACCAAATAAGCCCCATAAAAACATCTGAAGACCAATTGCAAAACTAAATTGTCTAAGTGTTATTTGTAAATCCGTTTCAAAATCAAAATAAAACATTCCAAAGGTTTGTCTTATTCCAAGAGATATAATTACAATTACACTGGCTGCAATTAAAGTAATTAGAGCTTTTTTATTTTTTATAAATTTATCTGAACTCATTTAATGTGCTTGAGAGATTTTTTTAAATCCTCAATAAGATCTTTTGGATCTTCTAAACCAATATGAAGTCTAACTAAATGTTCATCTTTTGGCAGATTAAGGAATTGTCTATTACCTTGCTCGCGTTTATCTTGATACAAAGCTAAACTTTCAAAACCTCCCCAACTATAACCATATCCAAATAACTTCAATGAATTTACAAATTTAATAACTGAATTTTTATTTTTTGATTTAATTTTTAAACCCATTAAACCTGAGGCTCCAGAATAATATTTTTTCCACATTCTAAAATTAAATGAATCTTTTTTATGTGGGTATAAAAGTTTAATATTTTTATATTTTGTTAAAAAATCTGCAACTTCTCTTGAGCTTTTTTCATGTTTAT
>CALSWN010000066.1 GCA_943841085.1 uncultured Candidatus Pelagibacter sp.
GATCAGAAGTGATTTCATTCATTAGAAATGAAATGTTTAAATTAGGTTTTTTAGAATTCCAAACGCCAATATTAACTTCTTCGAGTCCTGAAGGTGCGAGAGATTTTTTAGTACCCAGTAGATTAAATCCAGGAAAATTTTATGCATTACCGCAAGCACCACAACAATTTAAACAATTAATAATGGTATCCGGATTCGATAAATATTTTCAAATTGCACCTTGTTTTAGAGATGAGGATGCTAGAGCTGATAGAAGCCCAGGAGAATTTTATCAACTTGATTTAGAAATGTCATTTGTAGAACAAGAAGATATTTTTAAAGTAGTTGAAAAATTGATTGTCAATGTGTTTAAAAAATTTTCTAACAAAAAATTAATGTATGATAAGTTTCCAAAAATTTCATATAGCGACTCTATGCTAAAATATGGATCTGATAAACCTGATCTTAGAAACCCATTATTAATTTCAGACTTGACAGAAGTCTTTAACAGAGATGATGTTACTTTTGAAATATTTAAAAAACTTGTAAAATCTGGCTCAAAAGTAAGATGTATTGTAACTAAGAGTACAAAAGATAAACCTAGAAGTTTCTTTGACAATATTGATAAATGGGCCAAAGAACAGGGAGCATCTGGTCTTGCGTATTTAACCATAGAAAAAGATGATGACATTTTAGCTAAAGGACCAGTTGGTAAATTTTTCTCAAAAGAGTCACTAGAAGAAATCATGAAAATTTCAAAAGCAGAAGTGGGTGATAGTGTATTTTTTGCTTGTGGTAAAATTAAAGATGTTGAAAAAATTACCTCCCAAGCAAGAGATAAAATCGCAAAAGATTTAGATTTGTTAGATGAAAATTGCTTTGCCTTTTGTTGGGTTGTTGATTACCCAATGTTTGAAAAAAATGAGATAACCAACAAAATTGAATTTAGCCATAACCCATTTTCAATGCCTCAAGGTAATATAAAAGACATTGATTTTGATAATCCACTTAACATTAAAGCTTTCCAGTATGACATTGTTTGCAATGGTATAGAATTATCTTCTGGGGCAATTAGAAATCACATACCAGATTTAATGTATAAATTATTTTCAATTGCTGGTTATAAAAAAGAACAAGTTGATGAAAAATTCAGTGGCATGATTAATGCACTAAGTTATGGTGCACCTCCACATGGAGGTATAGCACCAGGAATTGATAGAATAGTTATGTTGCTAGCTAATGAAAAGAACATAAGAGAAGTAACAATGTTTCCTATGAATCAAAATGCTCAAGACTTGATGATGAATGCACCATCAGATGTTAATGAAGACCAACTTAAAGAACTTGGATTATCTTTAAAACTAAAAAAATAAAAATGTTTTTTTTATTTTTTACCTTTTAAATTTATTTTAACATCAGATAAGTCCACGAGATTTTTTTTGTAATTATTTCTTACAAAACCTTTACTTGTAATATCTTTTACAATTTTAAGTAATTGATTTTGGTCCTCTGAATTTTCTTCATCAACAGATGATCTTTCGCTACCACCAATAGCAGGTGTATGAGCTAAATCCTCTCTGTTTTGATAAGAAATAGCAAGCTCTCTAAAAATATAATCTAATATTGATGAAGCGCTCATTATTCTGTCATTTCCATGCACTTTTCCTGAAGGTTCAAATTTAGTGTCAACGTAAGCACTAATAAACTCATCTAATGGGACTCCATACTGAAGGCCCAGTGAGATAGCGATCGCAAAATTATTCATTAAAGCTTTTACCAACTCTCCTTCTTTGCTGGTATCAATAAATATTTCACCTATTTTGCCATCTTCATACTCACCTGTATGTAAATAGACTTTATGATCTCCAATTGTTGCTTTTTGAATATAACCTTTTCTTCTGTCAGGCATACCAAATCTCTTACTTACACTCTCATTAAATTTTTTTACGAAATTTGAGTTATTTTCATTCGATATTGTCTTTGGCTGGCTTTGTTCAGATACAATATCTAGTTTTTTAGTTTCGGTTATTTTGTTGTTTGGATCTAAGCTTTTTGTTTTTCTTGTATCTAGTTTGACATCTAAAACTTCAAACTTTCCATCATCACGTTTCTCCAAGTTTGCCAACTCTTTCTCATTAATATCGTCTAGATAATGATTAACTTTAAAGCTGCACGTGTAATAAGTTTCTACTAGATATTTTGCCATTTTTCCTTTTTTTAATATTTATTTTGAATCTTGAGATAATTAATTTATATACAAATTCATACTTTAGTCTAATTTAAATTATACAATTTTAAATTGAACAATTATTAAAATTACATGTTGACATTTTTAAATAAGATTTTTATCTGGTGGAATCAAGAGACATTTGGCACAAAACTTAAAACAATTCTTTCTGGAAAGTTTGTTGGAAGTGACTCTTTCGGAAATAAATATTATCAAAGTAAAGCAGGCAAACGTTGGATCATTTATAAAGGCGAGATAGATGCTTCTAAAATCCCACTTGAGTGGTATTCATGGATTCACTTCACAAATAATAGAATTGAAAATAAACATGATTTAGAAAAATATAAATGGCAAAAACCTCATCAATATAATCAAACAGGGACAGAAAATGCCCATCATCCAAATAGAAACAATGAGCAAATTAAAAAAAAATATACTAGTTGGAAAGATTAAATTTAAATTAATTTTATTTTATATTTTATTAGTAAGTTTGTTTAATCCACTACTTGCTTTAGAAAATTATACTGAAAAGTTTATTGAAATAAAGATTTTAGATAAAGTCAGTTCTAAAACTGATCTTTTAAAATTAAATATAGGAGAAGAAAAAAAATTTCAAAATTTATTAATTAAAAGTCTGAAATGTAAAAATTCAGAATTTGATGACAATCCTGAAATAACAGCATATATTCAAGTTAAAGATTTATCTAATAAAAATAATGATGAAGTTTTTATATTTAATGGGTGGACTTTTTCATCCAGTCCAGCAGTAAATCCATTTGATCATCCAGTTTACGATATTTGGCTTGCTAAATGTTATTAAATAACTTTTTCGTTATCTAGCCAACTTACATTAAAATCTGATTCAATAAACTTTTTGTGATTAAGTAGTATTTTATGAAGAGGAATCGTTGTCGTGATTCCCTCAATTACAAATTCATCTAATGAACGGTTCATTCTTTGAATAGCTTCAGTTCTATTTCTTCCTTGAGTTATCACTTTACAAATCATACTGTCATAGAACGGAGTAACCTTATAACCTTGGAATATCGAACCATCTACTCTTGTTCTAAAACCAGAGGGCTGATGACACATTCCAATAATTCCTGGTGATGGTTGAAAATTTTTACTAGCATCTTCAGCATTTATTCTACATTCAATAGCATGACCTCTCGGATTTATGTCACTTTGTTTTAAGGCAGTTTCACCTGTAAAAGCAATAAAGATTTGTTCTTTAATAATATCAATTCCTGTTACCATTTCTGTAACTGGATGTTCAACTTGCACTCTTGTGTTCATTTCTAAAAAATAAAATTTTCCATCTTCATAAATAAACTCAACTGTTCCTGCTCCTTCATATCCAATTTTACTGACCATATTTACTGTTCTTTCAAAAAGGTCTTTTCTAATTTCATCAGTTAAAACAGGACTAGGAGTTTCTTCTATCAATTTTTGATGTCTTCTTTGGACAGAACAGTCTCTCTCATGTAAATGAACAGTTGTATTTTTTCCAGATAGGATTTGAACTTCAATATGTCTTGGGTTTTGAAAAAATTTTTCAATATATATCTCATCATTACCAAAATATTTTTGAGCTTCAGATTTTGCTAAAGAAAATAATGTTTCAAATTCACTCTCTTTATGAACAATCTTCATTCCCTTTCCACCACCACCAGCAGAAGCTTTAATCAAAACTGGAAAACCTATTTTTTTACAAAGTTCTTTAGCTGCTTTTACATCTGTTATGCCGCCTTCAGAGCCTTCAATTACAGGTAACCCATGTTCTTTTGCAATTTTTTTTGCCTGTATTTTATCACCCATCATTTTTATAAGTTTTGAAGAGGCGCCAATAAACTTAATATTATTCTCTTCTAATACTCTCGCAAAATTTGCATTTTCAGATAAAAAACCATATCCAGGATGAACAGCTTCTGCCTTGGTAAGCTCAATAGCAGACATTAGTGCTGGTACATTTAAATAACTATTAGCAGGTTGGTGAGAACCGATACAAACACTTTCGTCTGCAAGTCTAACATGCATACTATCTTTATCTACATCGGAGTGAACAGCAACAGTGGCAATTCCCCATTCTTTACATGCGCGAATAATTCGGACTGCAATTTCCCCACGGTTTGCAATTAGAATTTTTTTAAACATTATTCAACAATGATAATAGTTTGACCATACTCAACAGGTTGGCCGTCTTCGACGCAAATTTCTTTTATAATTCCGTCAACAGTAGAAGGAACATGATTCATTGTCTTCATCGCTTCTACAATCATGATCGTCTCACCTTTTTTAATTTTTTTTCCAACTTCAGCAAATTTTTTAGCTCCTGGTTCTGGAGAATGATAAGCCGTTCCTATTATTGGAGATTTAACTTCGGTACCTGTTAATACCTTAGGTTTTTCTTTAGTGGGTGATGCATCAGATGCTGCAACACTTACAACTTGACCCGAACTAGTTGATTTTGATACTTTAATCTTAGTATCTTTATCAGTGTACTCAATCTCTGTTAAATTAAACTCGTTTAAGTAATCGGTTAATTCTTTAATAATATTTTTATCTATTTTCATTTTTGTAACATGTTTTGCATTGCAATTATGGCCAAAATATAACCATTGTCACCCAAACCAAAAATTCCACCAGTTGCGATATCACTAATTAAAGATTTTTGTCTAAATTCTTCTCTTTTATATATATTTGAGATATGTAGTTCAATAATTGGTTTTTTAAATATATCTAATGCATCTCTAATAGCTACCGAGGTGTGAGTAAAACCAGCTGCATTAATAATAATCCCATCAAATTTATTTTTAGATTTTTGTATAGTTGTAACTATTTCACCTTCAACATTAGACTGATAAAAATCAAGATCAAGATTTAGTTTGACAGCTTTGTCTAAACAATTTTTTTTGAGTTGATCAAAAGATATAGAACCATATTGTGATTGTTCTCTTTCACCTAATAGATTAAGATTAGGACCATTAATAATTATAATGTTATTGCTCATTAATAACTTATATAGCATGAAAAAAATAAAAAAAATAAAAATTAAGATAAATGGTAAATTTTCAAGAATAAATGAAAATTTAACCTTATCAACTATTCTTAAACAGTTAAAAATCCCATTAAAAAAAGTAGCAATTGAATTAAATTTAGAAATAATAGATAAAAATAAAATAAGTAAAATCAAACTAAAACAAAATGATAAAATAGAGATAGTTCATTTTATTGGAGGTGGTTAAATTGACAAAAGACAAATTGATAGTAGCCAAAAAAAAATTTAATTCTAGACTGATTGTCGGTACAGGAAAATACAAAAGTATGTCTGAGTGTGCTAAAGCTATAAAACTATCTGGTGCAGAAATAGTTACTGTTGCAGTTAGAAGAGTCAACATATCTGATAAAAAAAAACCATTATTGATGGATTATGTAGATCCAAAAAAAATTACTTACCTTCCAAATACAGCCGGATGCTTTACTTCTGAAGAGGCTCTTAGAACATTAAGACTTGCTAGAGAAATTGGTGGTTGGAAATTAGTAAAACTTGAAGTACTAGGTGATAAAAAAAATCTTTTTCCAGATATGATTGAAACTTTAAAGTCTACTGAGATTTTAACTAAAGAGGGGTTCAAAGTTATGGTATATTGCAATGATGATCCATTGATGGCAAAACGATTAGAAAACGTTGGAGCTTGTGCGATCATGCCTTTAGCAGCCCCAATTGGATCAGGACTTGGAATTCAAAATAAAACAAATATTAAAATTATAAGAAACCAAACAAAATTGCCTTTAATAATTGATGCAGGCTTAGGTCAAGCATCAGATGCAAGCATAGCTATGGAACTAGGTTGTGATGGTGTGCTAGCCAATACAGCAATAGCTAAAGCTAAACACCCATTAAAAATGGCATTAGCATTTAAAAATGGAGTAATTGCTGGAAGACAATCTTTTTTAGCAGGTAGAATAAATAAATTTATTTATGGAAGTGCATCTTCTCCAACAACAGGAATTATTTAAGCCGCAGGTTTTTTAAAAAATTTTTTCTTTTTATAATTTTTCTTTTTAAAAGATTTTTTTTTATTTGAATTTTCGAAAGTTTTAATTTCTTTTTTTTGTTCTTCTAAATTTTTCAACTTTTCTAAATGCTTCACAGTATCTATTGTTTTTTTAGTTTTATTCTGAAGATCAATTATATATTCGGGAATAATCAGAGAATTATCTGCAATAATATCAATTTTAATTAAATTTTTCTTTTCAAAATATTTTAAGTCTTCAATAAAATTTTCCTTCATGTAATTTGATATTTTTTCACAAATTTTTAATTCAACAAATTTAGCTTTTGTGGAAACAGCCTTAAACTCTACAAGTTTTAAAACTTTCATAGCAAAAGACTCATCTGTAAGAGACACTTTCCATTTTACAGCACTTTCACGTAGTCTTTGTCTTGACATTTCAAGCAACCCAAAATTACTAATCCTTCCAATTTGAATTCTTGCACGATCAGTTCTACATTTTTCCTTAATTTTTTTTTCCACCAACCTTCTATTTCCAAAACTAATCATATCAATAAAATCAATAATTATTAAACCAGATAAATCTCTAATTTTTATTTGTCGCGATATTTCCTCTGCTGCTTCAAGGTTGGTATCTAGTGCAGTACTTTCAACATTTTTTTGTTTAATAGAGCTTCCAGAGTTTATATCAATTGAAACTAATGCTTCCGTTGGATTGATTACTAAGTATCCTCCAGATTTCAATTTAACTTCTGAGTCATAGATTTGACTCAATTTTTCTTCTATATTTTCTTTAAAAAATAATGGAATCTTATCTCTATATTTTTTTATTTTTTTAACATGAGAAGGCATCATTAATTTCATAAAACTTTGTGCTTTTTTATAACCATCGTTACCTTCAACAAGTATTTTAATTGTATCTTCATCATACATATCTCTCAAAGTTCTTTTAATGATATCACTTTCTTGATGAACTAAAGATGGTGCGATTGAATTTAAAGCAGTTTCTTTAATACTATTCCAAATTTTTATTAATGCTTGAAGATCGTGATCTATATCATTTTTTGTCTTATTTGATCCAGCAGTTCTAACTATAAGTCCCATCTCTTTAGGAATGGATATATCGTTTAAGATAGTTCTGATTTTTTTTCTCTCACCTGGGTTAAATATTTTTCTAGATATTCCACCACCTTTTGGAGTATTAGGCATTAAAACAATATATTTACCAGCAATAGAGATAAAAGTACTTAGTGCAGCTCCTTTTTGTCCTCTTTCATCTTTTAATACCTGTACCAAAATCACTTGATTAGGTTTTATTACCTCCTGTATTTTATATCTCTTAAATCTAAATTTTGGCTCCTTTTTTTTGATCTCATCAACTTTTATATCTGATATATTATTTTCATTTGACGCCAATTGATCCTCAGCTGTTAATTCGTCAATTGGGTTTGGTTCCAAATTCGTTTCAGACTCTACTTCCACAGGATCATTAACATTTAAGTTTCCTTCGTTAATATTTTTTTGCTCTTCTTTCTCACTTTCTTTTAAAAGATTTTCTCTTTCCTTCTCTTCCTCTTCTTTTATTCTGTCTAAATCACTTTGAGGAATTTGGTAGTAGTCTGATTGAATGTCATTAAAAGATAAAAACCCATGTCTTTCTCTTCCAAAATCAATGAATGCAGCTTGTAGAGAGGGTTCCACACGGCTTACTTTACCAAGATATATATTGTTTTTAATTAGGTTATTTTTTAAACCTTCATATTCGTAGTCTTCAATATTTTCACCTGATTTAAGAACGACTCTAGTCTCATTTGGATGCGAAGCATCAATGTATAAATTTTTTTCCATATATTTTTGATTAGTTGTTTCATTTTATTTAAATAACTTTAAATTTTGTTTGAATTTTGATGCCTTAACTTTAACAAATTCACATGTATATTACACTAAAATGAAGCAAATAATAAAAAAAATAATTCTATTAATATTAAGCTTTTCATTGCTTAGCATATTTTGTGTTATAGCTGTTTTATGGGCTTTTTCGAATAATCTACCAGATTACAAATTTCTCAAGAGCTATAAACCACCAGTTTCGAGCAAAGTTTATTCTGGCAATGGAGAGTTGGTGAATGATTTTTCAACCGAAAAAAGAATTTTTGTACCCTATAACGCTATATCAGAAAAAGTGATAAATTCTTTTTTGTCAGCAGAGGACAAAAATTTCTACTCCCATCCAGGAATTGATGCCAGGGGAGTACTTAGAGCAATTATAAATAATATTTCTAATATAGTTTCTTCAAAAAGACTAGAAGGAGCTTCAACGATAACTCAACAAGTAGCAAAAAATTTTCTATTAACTAATGAGGTCAGTTTAAATAGAAAAATCAAAGAAGCAATTTTAGCATTTAGAATAGAAAGAGCTCTTTCAAAGGAAAGAATTTTAGAATTATATTTAAATCAAATTTACCTGGGAGGTGGAGCTTATGGAGTTGCTTCTGCAAGTTTAGAATATTTTAATAAATCAATCAGTGAACTAGATTATGCTGAAGCCGCTTTGTTAGCAGCATTACCAAAAGCACCAAGTAGATACAATCCATATAAAAATATGGAACTAGCAAAATTTAGAAGAAATTTAGTTTTAAAAAACTTATTAGAAAATAATTATATCAACGAAAATAAATATAAAAAATTTATTAATAGTAAAATAATATTGAAAAAAAGAAAAAAAACTTTTACAGAAGATACAAGTTATTATGTTGAAGATATTAGAAAAAATGTAGTTGATCAGCTTGGATTTGAAAAAGTCTACAAGCAAGGTTTAAATATTAGTACTCCGATAGATTTAAGTCTACAAAAAATTGCAATAAAATCTCTAAGAAAAGGTCTAATCAGTTATGACAAAAGAAAAGGTTGGAGAGGACCATTGCTGAGAAATCAAAAATTAAATAATTGGAAAAATAAACTTGATAAACTAAGATTGGAAAAGTCAATCAATTGGGAATTAGCAATAATTAAAAAGATTGATAAATTTTTCATAGAAATTGAAACAGAAAATGAATTAACTGGGATTATTAAATATGAAAATATTTCTTGGATTAAAAAAGAATTTGATGAAATATTAAAAATTGGAGACATAATTTATGTAGAGAATATTGATAAAGATACATATTCTTTAAAACAGTTGCCAAAAGTTAATGGCGGAATCGTAGTAATGGATCCGTTTACAGGAAGAGTTTTGGCTTTAAGTGGTGGTTTCAGTTTTAAAAAAAGTGAATTCAATAGAGCAACACAAGCATTAAGACAACCAGGCTCTGCATTTAAGCCATTTATTTATGCTCTTGCTCTTGAGAATGGTTATACGCCATCTACTTTAATTTTAGACGCACCATTAGTTTTAGAACAAGGAATAGATCTTAAGATGTGGAAACCAGAAAACTATGGGAAAAAATTTTATGGGCCATCAACATTAAGAATGGGATTAGAAAAATCTAGAAATTTAATGACAGTCAGAATTGCACAAGATCTTGGCTTAAAAAAGATAGTTAATTTCTCAAAACAATTAGGAATTTATGAAAATCCAAATGAACTCTTATCTATATCACTGGGCTCAGCTGAAACAACTCTTTTAAAGTTAACATCGGCTTATTCATCATTTGTTAATGGTGGAAAACTAGTAAAACCAATAATGATTGACAGAATACAAGACAGTGAAGGGAACACAATTTTAAATAATGAAAAAAGAAAATGCGTTAATTGTGATGAAATATCTTTTTTAAGTAAAGATTTTCCAAAAATAGAAGATGATTTTCTTCAGATTTTTTCTCCACAGACTGCTTACCAAATGACCTCAATATTAGAGGGCACTATTCAAAATGGAACAGGTAAAAAATTAAAAAAATTAAATTTAGATTTAGGTGGAAAAACCGGAACTACAAATGGTAATACAGACACTTGGTTTATTGGTTTTACATCCAAACTTGCAATTGGTGTATATGTAGGATCTGATAATCCAAAGTCATTAGGAAGATATGAAACTGGTGCAAAGACAGCTCTCCCTATTTTTGGAAACTTTGTAAAAAATGCTGTTAAAAAAGAAGATGCAAGACCATTTAAGGTTGCTGATAACATTTTAATGAAAGTCATCGATCCTGTTACAGGAAAGATTGCTGAGAAAGAGAGCAAAACTACTATAATTGAAGCCTATAAAAATAATCAAATAAACAACACGTCAAGCAAAGACATTAATAATAGATTAAAAAATAATAATATATTAAAGTTCTATTAATGGAGAATGAATATTTAAATTATAGATCAGAAATAGAAAAAATTAACTTTAGAGTTAAGGAGTATCTTTGAAAAAAATCATATTCATTCTAAATTAGATAAAAATAATAAAAAGATGTTAGAAAGTAATTTCTGGCAAGATAAATCACTATCTCAAAAAATAATCAAAGAAAAGAAACTTTATGAAGATTTAATAAATTCATACAACTCTTCAGTTAAGTCATTAGTTGATTTACATGAGTTGAATGAATTAGCTCTAGAAGAAAAAAATCAATCAATAATTGCTGAAGTTTTGGAAAGCATTAAAAATTTAAAAAAAATAGTAAAAAAAAATGAAACCAAATGTTTTTTATCAAATGAGACAGATAGTTTAGATAGCTACATAGAAATTCATGCGGGTGCGGGAGGAACCGAAAGTCAAGATTGGGCTGAAATGCTAAGAAAAATGTATCTTAAATGGTCATCTATAAAAGGATTTAATTCACAATTAATTAGTGAACACAAAGGGGATGAGGCAGGAATAAAATCATCAACAATAAAAATTGAAGGTGACTATGTTTTTGGATGGTTAAAATCTGAGTCAGGAATTCATAGGTTGGTAAGAATTTCTCCATTTGACTCTGGTGCAAGAAGACACACAAGCTTTGCAAGTGTTTGGATTTATCCAGTTGTTGATGAAAATATTGATATAGAAATTATAGAAAAAGATTTAAGGATAGATACTTATAGATCCAGTGGGGCTGGTGGACAACATGTGAATACTACTGATAGTGCAGTTAGAATAACACATATACCAACCAAGATTGTTGTACAGTGTCAAAATGAAAGATCACAACATAA
>CALSWN010000067.1 GCA_943841085.1 uncultured Candidatus Pelagibacter sp.
CCTGTAGCTCAGTTGGTTAGAGCAGTACACTCATAATGTATTGGTCCCAGGTTCGAGTCCTGGCGGGCCCACCAAATTCAGTAAAATCAATGTTTAGAAATTTTAGATTTTAAAATAAATAAAAAAACTTAATCTATGAATTTTATTAAAGTTTTAAAGAGAGCTTCTATATCTCCATTATTGCCTTGAATTATAGAAGAGAATTCTTCTTTTTGAGTTCTAGCAAGGCTTAAACCTTCTATGATTAAATCCCTTATCAATAAATTTTCTGGATTTTTAGTATAGACTCTCCAGTCAATTTTAACCTCAGGTCTTTGCTCAGTTGCAACTAATTTACTAGAAACAATCGTATAATTTTCATTTAGTTTCTTTTTTGAAATTACTTCAATTTCAGGATTTGAGTATTCAGCTAATCTGCTAGAAAAACTTTTTAAAAAGTATTGTCTAAAAAGTTTCTGATATTTTTTTTTTTGCTCTTCACTAATAATTTTTCTGTAAGATCCCAAAGTATAAAAGCTAATACCATTTATATCTACTGTTTCAGATGCAATATTTTTAAGTTTCTCTATTTTTTCATCTTTTGAATATTTATCACTTAATGCTTGAGATGCCCTATTTACTGTTGATTGCACAAATACGTCTGCTTCGATGGAGTTAGAATGATTTAAGCTAAATGTATTAATTATTATAATAACAAATAGAATTAAAAAATTATTTGATTTCATTAATACCTTTGTAAATTTATTGAGTTTCTACTTCTTCCCAATCACTGTCATTTAGTGTTTCAGTTATTGCATCACTATTCATTATTTTTTGCTGTCTATCCTGTAGGTATAAACTTCTAACAGAAGCATAAAAATCCATAGAATTTTTTTCTAAATTTTCAAAAGAATCAATATTTTTTGCTCTAAAATCTATTCCAGCAGAAGCCCTTGATGCCCAATAATCAAAATCAGAAAAATGATTAGTTTCTTTTCCAGCAGAAATATTATACCATGGGTCTCCACCAAGCACATTTACAAACGAGCCTACGCTATCCCTTATTGTTGATGGCCCTAAAACTGGTAAAACCAAGTAGCAGCCTTCACCCACACCCATTGTTCCAAGAGTTTGACCATAGTCTTCTTTTTCATATTTTGGAAAACCAAATTTTTCAGCCACATTAAATATCCCAGCAATACCTACGGTCGTATTTATAATAAATCTACCAGTATTTATTCCAGCTTTTTTTAATTCTCCTTGAAGAATATTATTTGGTATAGTTACTAAATTAGAAATATTATTGAGTGCATTACCAGTTCCATTTCTAAGTGGTGATGGAAGGGCTCTGTATCCTTTTGCAACTGGTTCAAAAATTACTTTATCTAGGCTTTGATTTAATGCAAAAGTAACTCTATTTATTTTTTCAAAACAGTCTTTTACTTGACTCGGATCTTTTTTAGATAAGCTATTTTCACCATCTGTATCAGCACTTACATTTGAGATGGCTAATATACTTATAAAGCAAATTATTAAAATTTTTTTCATTTTATCCAACTGTATATTATATATAATACTAAAGTAAATCGAGATTTAGTGCTAAAAATGACAAAAAAATGGCCTTAAAAACCAAATTAAATTATTCACCAAATTTTAACTCAAAAAAAAGAATCTTAAAAAATATAAAGTTTATTATTTTCCATTATACAGGAATGAAAAAGGAGTCAGAGGCCATCAGGAGGCTGACAGATATACAATCTGAGGTTAGCTGCCATTATCTAATAAAAAATAATGGAGAAATTGTCAGTCTTGTGCCCGATTTATATATAGCATGGCACGCTGGAAAATCGTCTTGGAAAAAGTTTAAATCCTTGAATAAGAATTCTATTGGAATTGAAATATCAAATCCTGGACATGAGTTTAATTATAAAAAATTCTCAAAAAAACAAATTTTCTCTCTTTTAAAGTTGAGTAAATTTTTAATTAACAAATATAATGTTAATCATCATAATATTTTGGGACACTCAGATATAGCTCCAGAAAGAAAAAAGGACCCTGGAGAGAAGTTTCCATGGAAATATTTATCTAAAAATAAAATAGGCTTTTGGCATTCATTAAAAAAACATGAATTATTAAAAAAAAGAAATATAAAAATTAACATGATCGAAAAAAAGTCTTTTTATAAAAATATATTTAAAATTGGGTATTCAGAAACGATTCCTAAGAACATTAATAAAGAAAAATATTTTAAGTTAGTTACCAAAGCTTTTCAAAGAAGATTTAGACAGGACCTAGTAGATGGCAAGATTGATAGGGAATGCTTGCTTATTAGCAAAAATCTCATCAATGAAAAAAAATAAATTTACTTGAACTTTTTTATCTAAGTAATAGATTAATAGGGCTAGATAAATGACTTGTCGCTTTAATTTTTTTAAAGAGGAAAGTCCGGGCTCCGCAAGGACACAGTGCCAGGTAATACCTGGCAGGGGAAACCCTAGGGATAGTGCCACAGAAAATATACCGCCATAACATGGCAAGGGTGAAAAGGTGTGGTAAGAGCG
>CALSWN010000068.1 GCA_943841085.1 uncultured Candidatus Pelagibacter sp.
TTATTGCTACCTGTAACTTTTTCTAACTTTAGTTTTTCTGATAATGATACATTCTTAAATTTAAGCTCTTACTTCACACAAGGTCAACCCCTATATATGTTATTATACGCATCAGGAATAATTTTTTTTACATTTTTTTATACATCAATTACTTTTAATCCAACAGAAACAGCTGATAACTTAAGAAAATATGGTGGATTTGTTCCTGGAATAAGGCCAGGTGAGAACACAGCTTTATATATAGATAAGATTGTTATTAAACTTACTACTATTGGTGCTCTTTACCTAACATTAGTATGCTTAATGCCTGAATTTTTAATAGCAAATTACCCAATACCTTTTTATCTTGGTGGTACATCAATTTTAATTGTTGTGGTAGTTGCAATTGACACTGTAACACAAATACAAACAAGATTGATGAGCTCTCAGTACGAACAATTAATTAAGAAAACAAAATTCGGAAAATAATTCTGTGAATATAATTTTATTTGGTCCACCTGGAGCAGGAAAGGGGACACAAGCACAATTTATAGTTAAAAAACACAACTATTTTCAATTATCTACTGGTAATTTGTTAAGAGATGAAGCAAAGTTTAATACACCTCTTGGTTCTCAAATTGAAAATTTAATATCGAATGGTGAATTTGTTAAAGACGAAATAGTTAACACTTTAATGAGAAAGTGCCTTAATAATCTAAAATTTAGAGATAGAATTATTTTTGATGGATATCCAAGAAACATAGAACAAGCTAAAAATTTAGAAGTTATATTAGCTGAATTTAAACAAGATATTGGTCATACAATATTTCTTAATGTTTCAAAAAAGACTATTGAAAAAAGAATAATGGGTAGGGTTACTTGTGAGAAATGTAATATGACATTTAATGAATATTTTAATAAAGATCAAATAGACCTACACCCATGTGGTATCAAACATCTTAAAAAGAGAAAAGATGACAATTTGGACGTAGTTATTGCTAGATATGACATTTACATGAAATCAACAAAACCTATTCTGGATTACTATTCTAAAAAAACAAACTTCACAGAAATTGATGGTAGTCTTGAAATTGAACAAATTACCAGTAAAATCAACGATATTCTTAAGGTTTAAGAAGTTGACTTTAGAACATCTTCTTATATAAAAGGCTAAATTTATTCTCAAAAATATGGCTCGTATAGCAGGTGTTAATATTCCCCAAAATAAGCTTGTCCACATTGGATTAACTTATATTTATGGTATTGGTGAAAAGTTTTCTAATCAAATCTGCACTTCTCTAGAAATTCCAAATAAAAAAAGAATTAATGAGTTGACTGATGAAGATATTCTTAAAATTAGAGAATATATTGACGCAAATTTTAAGGTAGAAGGTGATCTTAGAAGAGACTATTCACTTACAATTAAGAGATTGATTGATCTGGCTTGCTACAGAGGATCAAGACATAGAAAAAAACTTCCTGTTAGAGGACAAAGAACAAGATGTAATGCTAGAACTAGAAAAGGTAAAGCCATTGCAATTGCAGGTAAAAAATTAACACCGCTAAAAAAATAAAAACTTATGGCTAAATCAGACAAAGTTGAAAACACTGAAAACGTTTCTGAAAAAAAAGTAGATAAGAAATCAAAAAAAAGTTCTTATTCTAAAAAAAAGAAAATTAAGAAAAATATTCTTAATGGCACTGCTTATGTGCAATCAACTTTTAACAATACTATAATTTCAATAGCTGATACTAATGGAAATGTAATTTCATGGGCCTCTGCTGGGCAAAAAGGTTTTAAAGGTTCCAGAAAATCAACTCCATATGCAGCACAAATAGCTGCTGATGCAGCTGGATCTAAAGCACTTGAATATGGAATGAAAACATTAACAGTTCAAGTTAAAGGACCCGGTTCAGGTAGAGAAACAGCATTAAGAGCATTACAAGCAAAAGGTTTTAAGATTTTATCAATTAAAGATACAACACCAATGCCACATAATGGCGTAAGACCACCAAAGAAAAGGAGAGTTTAAAATGGAAAGTTTAAATGTGAATGCTAAAAATTGGAAAGCATTAATTAAACCAGCACAATTAGATGTAAAAATTAGTGATGATAAAACTCATGCTAAAATTATAGCTGAACCATTAGAAAAAGGTTATGGTTTAACTTTAGGAAATTCTTTAAGAAGAATTTTACTCTCCTCTATACGTGGTGCAGCAGTAACCTCTATTCAAATTGATGGAGTGTTACATGAATTTACATCGATTAAAGGTGTGAGAGAAGATGTGACTGATATCGTTTTAAATGTTAAATCGTTAGCTTTAAAAAGCTCTTCTGAAGGAGTTAAGAAACTAATTTTAGATGCAAAAGGTCCAGGTGAAATTAAAGCATCAGATATACAACCTGTAACAGATATTGAAATTTTAAATCCTGATTTAGTTATTTGTAACCTTGATGAAAATACTAATTTTCATATGGAAATGAATGTAGGTACTGGCAAAGGTTATGTTCCAGCAGTGATGAATAAACCAGAAGAACCACCATTGGGTTTAATAGCAATAGATTCACTTTACAGTCCTGTTAAAAAAGTTTCTTATGCAATAAGCACAGCGCGAGAAGGTAAAGCATTAGATTATGATAAATTAACTATGGAAGTTGAAACAAATGGTTCAATTTCAGCTGAAGATGCAGTTGCGTACTCTGCAAGAATTTTTCAAGATCAACTAAATATGTTTGTTAACTTCGATGAACCTGTTGAAGCTCCTGTTAAAGAGGTATCAACTGAACCTGAATTCAACAAAAATTTATTAAAAAAAGTAGATGAATTAGAACTATCTGTTCGTTCTATGAATTGTTTAAAGAATGATAACATAATTTATATAGGTGATTTAGTTCAAAAATCAGAAGGTGAAATGCTTAGAACACCAAACTTTGGTAGAAAATCACTCAATGAAATTAAAGAAGTTTTGACAAGCATGTCCTTATATCTTGGCATGGAAATACCTAACTGGCCTCCAGAAAATATAGCTGAAATGTCTAAAAAACTAGAGGAGCAGATTTAATGAGACATGGTTTTGCTAATAAAAAATTAAACAGAACCTCAGAGCATAGAAAGGCTTTGTTAAAAAATATGCTAAATTCTTTAATAAAATATGAACAAATCACTACTACTTTACCAAAAGCAAAATTTTTAAAGCCACAAGCTGATAAGATTATTACGTTAGGAAAAAAAGAAACCCTACAGACGACAAAAATGTTAATGACTAAATTACAGGATAAAACTTCAGCTAATAAAGTTACGAAAACTTTATCAAAAAGATACGAAAAGAGAAATGGTGGATATACTAGAATTATCAAGGCAGGATTTAGATATGGAGACAACGCACCAATGGCTGTAATTGAATTTGTCGATAGAGACGTTATAGCCAAAAGAGTTGATAAAAAAAAAGAAGTAAGTAAAGATAAAGAAGATAAAAAAATAACTACTGCTTAATTTTTTATATAAAAATATTACATCATGAAAAAGTCTTATAACGTTGAGTTAACGTTTAATAACATGCGTTTAGATAGATGGATAAGAAATAAACTTGGTAACTTTCCACAGAGTTTAATTGAGAAAAGTTTAAAAAGTGGAAAGATTAAAATTAATAAAAAAAAAATTAAAAGTTCTCAAAAGGTCAAAACAGGAGATGTTATTGATTTTTTTAACTTCAATTTTAAAGAAACAATTGTTCAAAAAAAAATTAAATTTATACCCTCTGAAGAAATTATTAAGGAAAATGAAGATTTGATTATTGATAATAATAATGATTTTATAGTTTTAAATAAAAGTTCTGGTATTTCAGTTCAAGGTGGAACTAAATCAAAAAAAAATTTAATAGATATTTTTACACGTAGTGAAATCTTTCAAAATACAAAACCATTTTCTGTTCACAGATTAGATAAAGATACTTCTGGTGTTTTTATTATGGCTAAACATAGAGAGTCAGCACAATTGTTAACTTCATTATTTAGATTAAGAAAAGTTCACAAAACCTATCTTGCTATATGTCATGGCGAGTTAAAAAAAAATTCTGGAGAGTGGAATGATGATCTAGTTAGATATGACAATGATAAAGAAATTATTGAAAAAGCTAGAACAATTTACAAAGTTTTAGATAAAAATTCTATATGTAGTCTTGTAGAAATGAAACCAATTACTGGTAGAAAACATCAATTAAGGAAACAACTTTATGCTGCGGGTTGTCCAATTTATGGTGATCAAAAATATAAATTTAATAATACAAACAGAGCTATTAATAAAAATTTAATGTTACATTCCTATCAAATTAAATTTATGATCAATGATAAGAAATATACATACAAAGCTTTATTGCCTGATTATTTTAAAAAACTATTAAAGACTAAAAGACTTAGTTTTCCAAATTCTTAATAAACTTATCAATAATAATTTGATTTAATCTTTTATAATTTTGGTCTTTTATTATTTTAAGGTTGATTACTCCTTTGTCTGTAATTCCACAAGGAACAATGTTTTTATACTTTGAAAGATCATTATTGATGTTAATTGAAAATCCATGATATGCTATCCATTTACTCACTCTTAGACCCATTGCAGCAATTTTATAAATATTTTTTTGATGTTTAGTCCAAACACCAATGTTTTTTGGATCTCCAAAAGTTTTAATATTGAAGTCAGATAAACTTTCAATAATAGTTTTTTCGATTAATGATATAAATTTTCGTATATCTTTTTTTCTTTTTTTTAAATCAATAACAAAATAACAAATTAGTTGACCAGGACCATGATAAGTAATTTTACCACCACGTTTTGTCTTTATTAATTTTATACCTTTATTTAAAATTTCATCTTCTTTGTAACTAGTACCTGCTGTATAAATTTCTTCATGTTCCAAAATCCATATTAAATCTCCTTTTTTTTTACCATCAATATCAATCAATCTTTTCTCAAGAAATTTGATCGCAAAATCATATTTTACTGGTTTTATTGACTTTTTAATCTCTATATTCATTTATAAATTGTATTATTTTAATTATGCATTAATAGTGCAAAATTGCTTTATAGGTATATTTATGTCTTTAATAAAAAAAATAAAAGATAAAAAAGTAAATTTTGAGTTTAATAAAGAATATATAAAAGTTGTTACAACTAAAATTTCTAATAATGATGCTCAATTTATAACCAATTCTTTTAAGGAAATGCATCCTGCTGATGCTGCGGATATTATTGAACATTTAAGTCAGAATGATAGGGAAAATTTAATAAAATTAAATAATTTCAATATTGACCCAGAAGTTTTCATTGAACTAAACGAGTCTATCCAGTCTGAGATAATTGCATACCTTTCATCAGACTCTATTGTAAAATTATTAACAAACCTAGAGTCAGATGATGCTATAGCAATATTAGAAAATGTAGATGAAAAAGATAAAAATGATATTTTGGGATCCTTACCCCCTAAGGACCGTTTTGCTCTTCTTGAAAGTTTAAGTTACCCAGAGGATTCGGCAGCTAGAATAATGCAACGAGAATTCACCGCAATACCAAGTAATTGGTCTGTTGGACAAACTATTGATTATCTTAGAGACAATAAAGATTTACCTGAACAATTTTTAGAAATCTTTATCGTAAATGAAGAATTCAAACCAATAGGAACAGTGCCATCTTCTAGAGTTTTAACAACATCGAGAGAGACTAAAATGATTTCAATCATGTCCGAGTCCCAAGTATTTATTCCTGTTGATATGGATAAAGAAGAAGTTGGTAATTTGTTTGAGAACTATAATTTAAATTCTGCTGCTGTTGTTGATAAAAATAACAAACTTGTTGGTATGATCATGTATGACGATGTGCTTACTGTATTAAAGGAAGAAGCAGAAGAAGATGCGCTTAGATTAGCGGGTGTTGGTGATGAAGTTATAACCGATGGTGTGTTTAAAAAAACTAAAAGAAGATTTAATTGGCTTTTATTAAATTTATTTACAGCCTTTTTAGCAACTTGGGTTATAAGTCTGTTTGGAGCTACAATCGAACAAATGGTTGTTCTTGCATTTTTGATGCCCATAGTTGCTTCTATGGGTGGTAATGCAGGTATGCAAACACTAGCCGTTACTGTTAGAACATTAGCAACAAATGATTTAACAAAAAATAATTTTAGTACAAATATATTTAAAGAATTTAATATAGGTATTTTAAATGGATTTATTTTCGCTATAATTAGTGCATTAATAGTTCAGTTATGGTTTCAAGACTCCTTACTTTCAATGATAATATCGATATCAATGATTTTAACTATGATTGTTGCTGGACTCTTTGGAATTTTAGTTCCTATCACTCTAAAAAAAATGAATATCGATCCAGCCATTGCTTCAAGTGTTTTTGTTACTACTATAACAGATGTTATAGGTTTTGTTTCTTTTTTAGGTGTTAGTGCTTTTTTACTTTAGAAATTATCTATTAGTCTCACTTTATTAATATAATAGGAAATAAATAGTTTAAATGATATTTTCTTTTTTAGATTTGTACCCAAGTTTATCAAATTTCTACATTCCAAATATTCAATTTTGATATTGTATTTATCTATCAATTTTCTTTTAAATTCCTGAATTAACACTGTATTTTTTTTCAAGTTATAATTATTAAGTCTATTTACTCTATCTAATTTAATCTTTAATCGCATTAATTTTTTGGTAATTAGTTCTGAGTTTTTAATATCATTTTTTTTTAGAAGTGTATTTCTTGATGATAATGCCATACCATTTGAATTTCTTATTGTTTTGCAGAGATAAACTTTTGTTTTATACCTTTTTGTAATAAATTTTTTGACTAAAAAATATTGCTGAAAATCTTTTTCTCCCATAAAAATCATTTTAGGCGCTATTAATTTTGTAAAACGATTCAATACATCTAAAACGCCTTCAAAGTGCCCTTTTCTAAATTTTGCACATAAAACTTTATATTTTTTTTTTAATTTGATTTTAGGTAATTTTATTTCTTTATAGACCTGTTTTACTGTTGGTAAATAAACAAAATCAATTTTAAGCCTTTTAAGTGTTTTTAAATCTTTTTTTAAATTTCGAGGATA
>CALSWN010000069.1 GCA_943841085.1 uncultured Candidatus Pelagibacter sp.
AATAGTTGACATGGATTTTTTTGAGGCTTTGGGATTTAAACATTATCAAGGTTCACAATTTCAAGACGATACAGAACTAAGAAAAAACTATATTGATAGGATTTATGACACATATATTGATGAAAATGAATTGCAAGAATGTGATAAAAAAATATGTGAAATTGCCGATACTCTTGAACCAAGAAGTTATACATCTAGAGAATTTATTTATGAAATGGGTAAATATTTAAACAAAAATTCAAAAAAAAAAGAGTCTTTAATTGAAACAGCTTATGACAACAATGTTCCTATATTTTGTCCTGCTTTCACTGATTCTAGTGCAGGTTTTGGCTTGGTAATCCATCAAGAAAAGAATCCAAAAAAACACATAAGTATGGACTCAATTAGAGAGTTTCGTGAATTAACTGAAATCAAAATACAATCTAAAGGTTCTGGTCTATTCATGATTGGTGGAGGTGTTCCTAAAAATTTTATACAAGATACAGTCATATGTGCTGAGCTCTTAGGTAAAGAAGTTGAGATGCATAAATATGCCGTACAAATTACTGTTGCCGACTCTAGGGATGGTGCATGTAGTAGCTCTACTCTTAAGGAAGCAAGTTCTTGGGGAAAAGTAAACATTTCTAAAGAACAGATGGTTTTTGCAGAGGCTACTAGTGTTTTGCCTTTGATTGCAAGTGACGCCTACCACAAAGGTGATTGGAAAAATAGAACGAGAAAAAATTTCTCAAAAATATTTAAATAAAATTGAAATATCTTTCTAACAAAAATGGATTTCTTGGAATTGATAATGAAGTCGATTTTAAAGAACAAGTAGTAGTAGTCCCTTTTGGCTTAGAAAAAACTGTTAGCTATGGTGGCGGTACTCGCAACGGTCCAAAAGAAATCATAAAAGCTTCTCACCAAGTAGAACTATACGATGAAGAGCTAAATTGTGAACCGTATAAAAAAATTGGAATTAAAACTTTAAAACCATTCAAAATTAATAAAGATATTAAAAAAGCTCTTAAAAAGATGTCAGATATAAACAAAGAAATTTTAGATAAAAACCTTTTCCCAATTACTTTTGGTGGAGAGCATTCAATTACGCCTGGGTGTATTGCTCCATTTGTAAAAAAACATAAAAATATTTGTTTATTACACTTTGATGCTCATGCAGATCTTAGAGAAAGTTATAATGGTGAAAAATTTTCACATGCATCTGCAATTAAAAGATGTTTGGATTATAAAAATGTATCAATTATTTCTTTTGGTATAAGAAATATTTCTAAAAGTGAAATAACCTTTTTGAAAAAAAATGCATCTAGAATTAATATTTTTTGGGCTAAAGATAAAAAAAATTGGAATCTTCAAAAATTTACAAAAATGATAAAAGGCAAAACAGTTTATTTAACGTTTGATGTTGATGGATTAGACTCGAGTATAATGCCTGCAACAGGAACACCTGAACCAGGTGGATTATTATGGGACGAAACCTTAAATATAATTAAAATAGCCGCAAAAAATTCAAATATTGTTGGTGCAGATATAAATGAATTGTCTCCTATAAAAGGGTTTAACTCTTACAATTTTTTAGTAGCCAAACTTGCTTATAAAATTTTATCTTATAAGTTTTTATTTTAAACTTTAGAAACTTTTAAAGTTCCTACTAACAATCTGAATGGTATTAACATTAACAATGCAACTAACAATTTTACTGCTAAATCTCCAATAGACAATGTTATCCAAGGTATACCAGTTGCATAGAAAGATATTGAAAAGAACAAAAATGTATCAATCGAAGAACCAATTAGTGAAGATGTTAATGGTGCTACAAACCATTTTTTTTTTCTAAGTTGATCAAAAATATGAACATCTAATAGTTGCGAAACTAAAAATGCTACACCAGATCCAACCGCTATTCTAACTGATATTAAGTCTGTAAAATTTGTTGAAAAAAAAAGTGTAAATACAATTCCTATAAAGAAACCAATATAAACTATTTTTCTAGCTATAATTTTTCCATAAGATCTATTTGCTAAATCTGTTATCAAAAACGCGACGGGATAACTTAATGCTCCATATGTTAATATTTCTTCTAATCCATTATATTTGATTGGAAATTGCACTAAATAATTTGAAGCTAAGACTACCAATCCCATTAAAAATGAGAGCGTCATAAAAGCTTTTTTCATTAAACTGATTTAGTAGGAGTAGAGACTTTTGGATTTTTTTTTATAAACGGTGATTTAATTAATAAACTTTTTTTTAATTTTTTTAATCTTGGTGAAATATTTTTATTTTTTGCTGTTTTTAAGAACTGATCAAAAGTACCCTTTTTATCAATGCTTCTCATGCCTGCATTGCTAACAGTCAACGTTAAGCTTCTTTTTAAAAGTTCGCTTTTAAATTTAGCTTTTTTTAGATTTGGCAAAAATCTTCTGTTGGTCTTATTGTTAGCATGACTAACATTGTGACCTTTCATAGGAATTTTACCGGTTAATTCACATTTTTTTGACATAATATTTAGTGACTATATAAGATGAGATATTGAACTCGTCAAGTTTATTAGGGTCAATTAGAGAGTTTCTGGCCAATTATTTCTTTATAATTCTTAACTCCGTCGACAATTAATAACTCTTTAAGCTCCCTTTTGATTTTTCTGACAACGCTTGGTCCTTGAAAAACCATTCCTGTATATAGCTGCACAAAGCTAGCTCCAGACAAAAATTTTCTATAGGCACTTTCACCTGAGTCCACACCCCCTACTCCAATAATTTCAACTTTATTTTTTAATAATCTATAGAATCTACTTATTAATTTATTACTAATATCCTCTAATGGTTTTCCTGACAATCCTCCTTTTTGATGTTTATTTATATCTCTTAATTTTTGTCTGTTATTTGCTGTTGTATTTGAAATGATTATTGCACTTACTTTGTGTTTTAATAATGAGTTGCTGATTTTTTCAATTTGATTTTCTAATAAATCTGGTGAAACTTTTACTACAATCGGTATGTTAGATTTTAATTTATTCTTTTCTGCTTCAATACATTTTAGTAGCTCATTAAACTTTGCATCATCATGAAAATTTCTAAGATTTTCTGTATTTGGTGAAGAAATATTAATAGTAATATAATCAGCGGTATCTTTAAATTTTCTTAATCCAATTAAATAATCATTTAAACGATTTTCACTATCTTTATTTGGTCCTATATTAATACCCAATAAACCCTTGCTTAAATTAGATCTAATTCTAGCACCTACATTATCTGCACCAAGATTATTAAAACCCAATCTATTTATGAGTGCTTGATCCTCAATTAAACGAAATACTCTAGGTTTCGGGTTGCCGTACTGCTGTAGCGGTGTAACAGTTCCTACTTCAACAAATCCAAATCCAAGTTTAAATAACGAATTATAGACCTCCGCATTTTTATCAAACCCTGCTGCCATCCCAATTGGATTATCAATTTTTTTGCTAAACAAAACAGTCTGAAACATGGAACTATTTTTATTTTCATCAAAAAAATTAGGTGTTAAATTTAATTTTAAAGATCTAATTGCTAAATCATGAGCAACTTCAGGGTCAATTTTAAAAATTAAAGATCTAAATTTTGAAAACATTATTTTATTTTTTCTTTTATTAATTCTTTAGTTTCATTTACTCCAAAAAAGCTTATGAAAAAACCCATTCTTGGACCATTTTCATCTCCAAACACTACTTCGTAAATCAATTTAAACCAATCCCTTAAATTTTCTGAATATCCATTTTCTTTACCTGTTGTATAAATTAAAGTTTGAATATCTTCTGGAGACATTTGATCATTACAGTTATCAAGAGTTTTTATTAGAGACTTTAAAGCAATTTTTTCTTCATTATTGGGTTCTTTATAATTTTTTTTCAATTTAATTACATCATTGAAATATTTTATTGCGTATCCAATTAAACAATCAAAAATGGGGAAATTTTTTTCTAAAATATCTTCTTTGTATCTTTTTACAAATTTCCAAAGTAATTCTTTACTGTCGGCATTACTAGTTTCTACCAAATTTAAAAGCATTGAAAAACTCATTATAATCTCTTCTTTTGGAATTTTTCCATTATGGACATGCCATACAGGATTCATTAATAATTGTAATTCATTTTGGGTTTTTGCTTTTTCTATAAAATCAAGATATTCGTCAACAGTTTTTGGGACTATTTCTTTATATAACTTTTTTGCTCTTTTGGGATTTTGATACATATATAACGATAAACTTTCAGGTGAAGCGTACTCTAACCACTGATCAATAGTAATTCCATTACCCTTTGATTTTGAAATTTTTTCACCTTTATCATCTAAAAAGAGTTCATAAGCAAAACCAGAAGGATTTGTTTTTCCTAGAAGCTTAATTATTCTCGAAGAAAGAATTGCGCTTTCAATCAAGTCTTTTCCATACATTTCAAAATCTATATCAAGAGCATACCATCTCATGGCCCAATCAACCTTCCATTGAAGTTTACATTGACCATCAAGAATACTGGCCTCAAGTTTTTTTCCATTATTATCAAAAATGATTTTAGATTTGTCTTTAAAAATTTCTAAGACTGGAATTTCTAGGACTTTTCCAGTTTCTGGACATATTGGTAAAAATGGACTATAGGTTTTTTGACGTTCCTTGCCAAGCGTTGGAAGGATTATGTTCATAATTTCTTGATAGTTTTCTAAAATAATTTTTAAAGTAGAATTAAATACTCCACTTTTATAAAGGTCTGTTGAGCTTTTAAAATTATATTTAAAATTAAATTTTTTTAAAAAATCTTTTAACATTTCGTTATTATGTTCTCCAAAACTATTAAATTTTTCAAACGGGTCAGGTACCTGTGTTAATGGCTTGTGTAAATTGCTAATTAAAAGTTCTTGGTTTGGAACATTTTCCGGCACTTTTCTCAATCCATCCATATCATCTGAAAAAGTAATAATTTCAGTTGGCAAATCTGAGAGTTCTTTTAGAGCATTAACCATCATTGATGTCCTAGCCACCTCACCAAAAGTTCCTATATGTGGTAATCCACTTGGTCCATATCCAGTCTGTAAAATGATTTTCCCTTTTTTTTCAATAAAAGATTTTCTTTCACGTAATAGTTTTTTTGCCTCAACAAAGGGCCACGCGCTAGTTTTGTTTAAATTATCTTTTTCAATCACTTTTTTAATAACAATATCTCATAATATGGTGTTTTTATTAATTCTTATAGAGTTGAAATTTATTTACCATAAAATAATGTCCTTTCAAAATGTCTAATTATAAAACTGTTTTTTTTACCTTGGGTATTTTACAAATTATTCTTGGGATATCGATGATCATTCCAATTTTAACACAGTTTATATACTCAGAAATTGACTCTTCTTTTATAGGAGCTTCAATAATCTCTATTGTATTTGGTATACTTTTCTTTTTATCAAATTTAAATCACGATAAAAAATTAAATCTACAACAAGCATTTTTATTAACGGCACTTTCTTGGATAAGTATTGCAATATTTGGTTCTTTACCATTTGTTTTTTCTAGTCTTGACTTATCAATTACTGACTCTTTTTTTGAAAGTATGTCAGGAATTACTACCACAGGATCAACTATAATATCGAATTTAGAAATTGCACCTAAGTCGATTCTTTTGTGGAGAGCAATACTTCAATGGCTTGGGGGGATAGGTATAATTGTGATGGCCATAACTTTAATGCCAATAATGAATGTTGGAGGAATGCAGCTTTTTAAGATTTCCAGTAATGACTCATCTGAAAAATTATTGCCAAAATCTAAGGAGATCGCTCTAAGATTAATTTATGTTTATTTAATATTAACAACACTATGTGCAATGGCTTATAAATTTTTTGGGATGAGCATTTTTGATAGTATAACTCACTCAATGACAACAATAGCTACCGGAGGTTTCTCAAATTATAATTCTTCTATTGGATATTTTGATAGTTTATCAATTGAAATATCTTCTATGATTTTTGTAATATTAGGTAGTTTGCCTTTTATAGCTTATATAAAATTTCTAAGTGGAAATAGAAAAATATTTACTTCTGATGTTCAAATAAAATCTTTTATTAAGATAATAATATTTTCAATTTTTTTGCTTTTTGTTTATTCTTTTTTTCAAGATAAAAATATTTATAATATTAATTTAAGATCAATTTTTTTTAATGTTATATCTGTTTTGACTGGAACAGGATATGTCACAGGAGAGTTTGATGGATGGGGAAATTTTCCATTGATCTTCTTTTTAACACTTATGTTTATTGGTGGATGTGCAGGATCTACAACTTGTGGAATTAAAATTTTTAGACTTCAAATTTTATACTTATTTATAAGCAATCAATTAAAAAAAATAATTTATCCGAAAGGAATTTTTTTGATTAAATACGATAAGAATACTGTTGATGATAAATTTATGGCTTCAATTATTTCATTTATATTTCTTTATTTTGTTATATTTTTTTTAATTGCTACTTTTTTATCTTTAAGTGGTTTAGATTTTGTTACCTCGGTTTCGGGCGCAGCAACATCAATCTCTAATGTTGGTCCTGGATTAGGCTCTATAATTGGACCTAGTGGTAATTTTGCAAGTTTACCCGATGCCTCAAAGTGGATTTTAAGTCTTGGAATGATTTTAGGTAGACTAGAGCTATTTGCAATATTAGTATTATTCTTACCTTCTTTTTGGAGAAATTAAAATGTTAGAAATTAGAAAACAATCTCTATCTGAAACCTTCTCAATTTATCTTGATATTAGAATGTTTAAGATTTTATTACTGGGAGCAATTTCTGGTTTTCCATGGGTTTTAATAGGAAGCAGTTTAAGTCTTTGGCTTAAAGAAGAGGGTTTAAGCAGATCTACAATTGGCTGGGCTGGATTAATATTTGCTGTTTATGCATTTAACTATTTGTGGGCACCTCTCATAGATAGACTTCGAATACCCTTATTAACAAAAAAACTTGGTCATAGAAAAGGTTGGATAGTTTTAATGCAAATTGTAATTTTAACTTGTCTTGTTACTTGGAGTTTTATTAATCCTACCGAAAACCTGACTTTGTTAATTACAATTGGTTTAATTATTGCTATCGCTTCTGCTACACAAGATATTACTGTTGATGCCTTAAGGATTGAACAAATTGGTGAAACTGAAAGCAAATCAATGGCTGCTGGTGCTGCTGTGGCCGTTGTTGGATGGTGGAGTGGATATAAACTAGGTGGTGTAATATCTTTATTTACAGCCGAATATTTGGAAAGTATTGGTATTATCAACTACTGGCCAATGACTTTTTTAATTTTGGGTGTTGTAATAATTTTAATGAATATAGGTTTGATGTTTGTTAATGAACCTCTTTTTACCAATAGACAACAAAACCAGAAAGATAATGATAAATTAATTGAAAAAAGACTCGGCTCACAAAGTGTTATGACTAAACTAATTGCCTGGATAAGTGGTACCTTAGGTGGTCCCATTATAAGCTTTTTCAAAAAAAATGGATTTTCAATTGCACTTGGAATTTTAAGTTTTGTTTTTTTATTTAAAATTGGTGAAGCTTTTCTTGGACGAATGTCTATTGTTTTTTATAAAGAAATAGGTT
>CALSWN010000070.1 GCA_943841085.1 uncultured Candidatus Pelagibacter sp.
TGCATGCATCGTTTATTTCTTTTTCTGTGTAGGGAATTAACATTCCCATTCTTTTTGCAGAATAAAAAAGTCTTGCAGTATGCTCTTCTAGTTTAAATATTGAGCTCTCATAAACTCTTTCTCCTTCAAAAACACAGCTGGCATAATGAAGACCATGATTTAATATATGAATTTTAGCACCAGACCAGTCCACTAACTCATTATTATACCAAATTTTACCAGATCTTTTGTCGTAGGGTATCATGTATGAAATAATTTAATTTTTTTTAAAATTATCTTTGTATCTATAATATGTCAATATAACTTACCCATTATGAAAGAACTTTTATATTTAAAGGATGACCAATTAAAAGAATTAATCGAAAAGCTATTTACTAGCTATAAGGAATCCTTTGCTGATGCCAAGAAAATACTTGATAAGCACACCATTGGAGTAGCACATCATAAAGTCTTGCACTTGCTTTCAATGTATGAAGGAATTACAATTTCAGAATTGCTGAAAAAACTAAAAGTTACAAAGCAAAGTTTGAATAGAGTTTTAAAAGATTTAATCAAACTAGAAGTTGTTTTTTTTGAAAAAGATCAATTAGATACAAGAGTTAAGCATATTTTTTTGAACAATAAAGGAAAAAAAATTTTTGAAGAAGTATTTTCAGCTCAAAAAATAAGAATTACTAATGCGTTGTTAAATTCAAGTTCAGAGCAAGTTCTTAACTTTAACAATGTTCTAAAAAAAATAATTAATGAATGATTTTATAGCTCATATTTTAGTTGTAGATGACGATGATGGAATTAGATCTTTGGTTAAACAATATCTAAATGATAATAATTTTTTGGTTACTACCTCTAATAGTGCTGAAAAGGCTGAAGAAAAAATTTCAGTTATAAAATTTGATCTAATTGTTTTAGATATAATGATGACAGGAAAAAGTGGATTAGATTTTATCAAAGATAACAAATCAAAGATTGATACTCCTATAATTCTATTAACTGCTAAAGGAGAAACAAAGGATAGAGTTGACGGGTTAGAAATTGGAGCTGACGATTATTTACCAAAACCTTTTGAACCAAAAGAACTTACTCTAAGAATTAAAAATATTTTAAATAAAACAAAAAAAATTGATCAAACAAGAATTATTGAATTTGACAACATAAAAATTGATTTGAATAAACTTCTAATTATTAAAAATGAAAATGAATTTAAAATAAATAGTACAGAAAAAATTATCCTAGAAAAAATGATTAACAATCCTGGCAAAACATTTTCAAGAGAAAAGATTGGAAATCTGATTGATCTTAACAAAGAAAGGTCTATAGATGTTATAATTACTAGATTGAGAAAAAAAATTGAAACAGATCCAAAAAATCCCAAATATTTACAAACATTAAGAGGTTCAGGTTATGTATTATGGATTGAGTAAATTTATAAAAAATTTACTACCTAAAAGATTATTTTACAGAGCTTTATTAATTGTAGCAATACCCATTATTGTTTTACAAATAGTAATTACTTTTGTTTTTTTTGATAGTCTTTGGATTAAGACAAACAAAGGTATGACAAGAGCATTGGTTGGTGAGATGAAAACTTTTATTACCGCTTATGATAATGGTAAATATAATAATAATGATTTATCTGGTCTTTTTTCGATTTATTTAGATTTAAATGTTGAATACAAAAAAAACACATTATTTAAGATAAAAAAAAACGAAAGATGGTTTAGCCCAATAGATAGAACTTTAAGAAGAGAATTAAAGTCAGCTTTCGGAAATAAAAATTATTGGTTTGATACAACTTACTATAAAGAGCTCATTCTAATAAATATTAAAGATAATAATGGTTTATTTGAATTTCTTATACCCAAGGACAGGGTGACTAGTGCTTCTGCAAGAATGTTTGCTCTCTGGATAACTCTTCCAGCGTTACTGATGATATCTATTGCTATAATATTTTTAAAAAATCAGACAAAACCAATTGTTAATCTTGCAAAAGCAGCTGCAAAATTCGGTAGAGGTGAAAATATTGATGAATACAGACCTTCAGGAGCATCTGAAATCAGACAAGCAGGTTTAGAATTTGATAAAATGAGAAAACGGATAATAAGACATTTAAATCAAAGATCTGAAATGCTATCGGGTATAAGTCACGATTTAAGAACACCTTTAACACGGTTAAAACTTCAATTATCATTTATTAAAGATGAAAACCTATCCAAAAAAATGGCTTTGGACATTGATGAAATGCAAACAATGCTTAATGAATATTTACAATTTACAAGCTCAACATATCAAGAAAAAGATGAAACATTTGATATTTCAGAATTGGCGAACAATATAATTAAAAAATATAATACTGATAATGTATCAAGTAAATTAAGTTCAAGAATTTATATTAATGGTAGAAAAAATTTAATTCAAAGATCTTTGGATAATATAATTGGTAACTCTATTAAATATGCTAAAAGAATAAACTTTGAACTGGTGAAAAAAGATAATAATGTTGTGATTACGGTAGACGATAATGGTCCCGGTATACCTGAAAATGAATACCAAAATGTTTTTAAACCTTTTTATAAAATTGACAAAAGTAGAGGTGACTCAAAATCGAGTGTTGGTCTTGGGTTGTCTATTGCTTCAGATATTATAAAATCACATGGAGGGAATATTTTATTAGAAAAATCTCCTCTAAATGGATTGAGAGTCAGAATTTTTTTGCCTTTATAGTTCCTTTTTTTAAGTTAATTTTTTCTAATTTACCAATTTTTTTTTCAAGATTTTCCACTCTTTTGATTAGGATATCCGTTTCTTCTTTACTAGTTAATTTCATTTTGAAAACTATTTCATCTCTCTTTGATCTCAAAATATTAAAAATTTCAGAACTCAAATCTTTATAAGAAATTAACCCTTGTTCAAATAATTTTGCTAATTTATCAATTACAAATTTTGATTTTGTCATATATTTATTTATAAAGTTAATATACTTTATATAAAGTTATTTAAAAATGTTTATTAATAATTTTGACCCAGTTGCTTTTCAAATTTTTTCATTTGAAATTAGATGGTATTCATTAGCTTATATAATTGGAATAACATTAGGGTGGTTATATTGTAAAAAAAGACTAATCAAAGATAGTTATATATTAGAGATATTTGACGATTTTATTTCATATTTAATTATAGGAGTAATTTTAGGAGGAAGAATTGGTTATGTTTTATTTTATAATATAAAATATTACCTGGAAAACCCAATTGAAATTCTAATGATTTGGAATGGTGGAATGTCATTTCATGGAGGCTTAATTGGCGTCTTAATTGCTTCAAAATTATTTTCCAACAAACATAAAGTAAATCAATTTATATTCTTAGATTTAGTTTCATTATCGGCGCCTATAGGAATTTTCTTTGGAAGAATTGCAAATTTTATTAATTCAGAGCTATATGGAAGAGCCTCAGAACTACCTTGGTCTGTGAAATTTATATTAATAGACAATATTAAAAGACACCCTTCCCAACTATATGAGGCTTTTTTTGAGGGAATCATTTTATTCTTAATCCTTCAGTATTTTTTTAAAAAAAATTATTTAGAAAAACCAGGATTAATATCAGGCTTATTTTTAATTTTTTATTCTTTATTTAGATTTTTTACAGAATTCTTTAGATCACCAGACCCACAAATTGGTTATTTAATTCTAAATTTAACTTTAGGACAGTCGATAAGCGTATTGTTTTTAGTAATGGGTTTTTTGTTATTCTATTATAAAAAAAATGAAAATTAATAATTATAAACTATTTACTCTTGATAAGTTTATTGAAGATTCTCTATATAATAAAAAATATGGTTATTACATGAAAAAAAATCCTTTTGGAAAAAATGGTGACTTCACAACAGCACCAAATATATCTATTTTATTTTCTGAAATGATTGCAATTTGGATTATCTCTTTTTGGGAAAAATTAAATTGTCCAAAAAAATTTAACTTAATAGAATTGGGTGCTGGTAACGGTGAAATGATGCGGATATTGGTTTCAACGTTTAATAAATTTCCTAAGTTTCAAAAATCATGCAAGATTAGTATTTTAGAAAAAAGTGACTTACTTCAAAAAATACAAAAAAGAAATATTAAAGACAAAAATATTAAATGGTTAAATAGTTTAAATGAATTAAATAATTTTCCATGTATTTTTATCGCAAATGAATTCTTTGATGCTTTGCCTATTAAACAATTCATTCAAAAAGAGAAAAAGTGGTATGAAAGATATGTTAAATTTATTAACGAAAGAAAATTAGAATATATTGATCTTCCGTTTAATATGAAAAAATTTGAAAAAAAAATCAAATTTAATATTTCATATAAGCAAAAATTTATTGAATACTCTCCTTTAGCAGCAAGATACTTAAAAAATATGACAAATAAAATTAAGTTAAATGGTGGTGGAATTTTAATAATCGATTACGGATATTTTGATAAAGAAATGAAAAATACTCTTCAAGCTGTTACAAAACACAAATATAGTGATGTTCTGAATAATTATGGAAATTCAGATATTACTTACAATTTAAGTTTTAAATTAATTGATAAAATTATTGAAAATTTAGGATCTTATTTTTCTATTTTTACTACTCAAAAAAATTTCCTAACAAAGCTTGGTATAATAGAGCGAGCTGAAATACTGTCTAAAAATAAACCATTTAGTAAAAAAATTGAAATATATTCCAGAATAAAAAGATTAGTTGATGAAAATCAAATGGGGCACTTATTTAAAGTAATGTGCATTACAAATCAAAAAAAAAAATTCAAATTAGGATTTTAAAATGATAAAATCAAAAAAACTTTCTAAATTTAGATATCTTGAACATGGTTTTTTTAATAGAAGAGGTGGTGAATCTATTGGTATATTTAAAAGTTTAAACTGTGGACCAGGTTCTTCAGATTCAAAAAAGAACGTGTTGAAAAATATTAAAATTGTAAGCAAAAAAATAAATAATAAATCAAAAAAAATAGTTTTACTTAATCAAATTCATAGTAACAATTTTCACTTTATAAATAAAAATTTAAAGACGCCTAGTAATAAACTTACCGGAGATGCTTTAATTACAAATAAAAAAAATACAGCTATAGGAATTTTAACTGCTGATTGTGCTCCAATTTTACTACATGATGAAACTAATAAAATGATAGCTGCTATTCATGCTGGATGGAAAGGTGCTTATAAAGGCATTATAGAAAAGGTCATTAAATTTATGATAAAAGAAGGTTGTTCACCAAAGAATATTACTGCTGTTATTGGTCCTTGCATTTCGGTAAATAGTTATCAAGTAAGGCAAAATTTTATAAAAAAATTCATGCAACAGAGCAAAAAAAATAAAGTTTTTTTTAAGAAGATTAGGGATAAAAATTACTTTAACTTAAATAAATATATTTATTTTCAAATAAAGCGCCTAAAAATAAAGAAAATTGATATTATCAAAAAAGATACATTTATTACCAAAAATAATTTTTTTAGTGCAAGAAGATCTATTAGTCACAATGAGAGTGATTATGGTAGAAATATTTCAGTAATTATGATTAATTAATAATATCTCATGAAATTATTAACTGGAAATAGCAACAAACCATTAAGTAAAAATATTGCGAAATATTTAAAGACTAAACTTGTAAATTCAAGTATTAGAAAATTTTCTGATGGAGAAATCTATATAGAAATTAATGAAAACATTAGAGGTAATAGTATTTTTATAATTCAATCTATTTCTTCTCCTGCTAATGATAATTTAATGGAATTGCTTCTTTGTATTGATGCATTAAAAAGATCGTCTTCTAAAAATATTACAGCAGTCATTCCTTATTTTGGTTATGCAAGACAAGACCGAAAAGTGGTTCCAAGAACTTCTATTTCAGCAAAACTTGTTTCTAATTTGATCACTAAAGCTGGGGCAGACAGGGTTGTTACTGTTGACCTTCATGCGGGTCAAATTCAAGGATTCTTTGACATTCCAGTAGATAACTTATTTGCTACTCCAATCTTCTCGAGACATGCAAAAAAAAATATTAAAAGTAAAAATATTATTTGTGTTGCACCAGATGTTGGTGGAACTGAACGAGCAAGAGCTTTAGGAAAAATTTTAGATGCTGGTCTTGCAATAGTTGACAAGAGAAGACCAAAACCTGGCCAATCAAAGGTGATGAATGTTATTGGAAACGTTAAAGACAAAACTTGCATCATTGTCGATGATATTATTGATTCTGGTGGTACAATCATTAACGCTGCCAAAGCTCTAAAGGATAGAGGTGCAAAAGAAGTTTATGTTTATATTACACACGGTGTTCTAAGTGGTGAAGCAGTAGATAAAATAAAAAAATCTGTGATTAAAAAACTTGTAATAACAGACACAATCGATAACAATGACAAAATAAAGAAAGCTAAAAACATAGAGGTTTTACCTATTTCAACCCTTATGGGAGAGGCAATTAGAAGAATTTCTAACTCCACTTCTGTATCTGATTTATTTAAATAATTATCTTGAGTTATGAATAAACTTGCGCTAGAAACCTTGTCTTTATGAATTCACTTGAAGCAAACATTAGAAATACAAAATCAAAAGGGGAAGTGAGATCTCTTAGATTGACTGGAAACATTCCTGGCATAATTTATGGTGGAACCGAGCAAAACCAAAAAGTTACTGTTTTAAAAAAAACACTCAAATCTTTGATCGAAAAAGAAAATTTTTTATCAAATATCATCACTCTTAATTTAGATGGTAAGCCTCAAAATGTTTTACCAAAAGAAATCAAATACAATGTAATAACAGATGAACCAACACATATTGATTTTCTTAGAGTAGTTCCAGGAGTAAAAATTAAGATAGATGTTCCTGTCCAATTTATAAATCATGAAAAATCTCCTGGTTTAAAAAGAGGTGGGGTTCTTAACATAGTGAGAAGAAAAATCGAATTAAAGTGTCCTAGTGAAAAAATTCCAGAAGAAATCGTAATTGATCTTGATGGAATTGAGATAGGAGAAAGTTTTAAAATTTCATCTGTCAAATTAGAAGACGGTGTTGCACCAACAATTTTAGGAAGAGATTTTGTGATTGCAACTTTGGCAGCACCAACTGTTATGAAAGAACCTGAAAAACCAGCTGAAGCCGAAGTCGCAGAAGGTGAAGAGGCAGCGGCAGAAGGTAAGGATGCAGCACCTGCAGCGGGTACTGACGGAGACAAAAAAGAAGGTGATAAAAAAGAAAGTGACGATAAAAAAGCACCTGCTGAAAAAAAATAATCCAATCATAGTGAAAATTTCCAGACTCGACTCAAAAAAATTATGCTTTTATTTGTAGGTTTAGGAAACCCAACACCCAATAGCGAAAACAATAGACATAATATTGGTTTTAAGTTGATTGATGCTCTTAATCGAAAGTTTGGCTTATCTAAACAAAAACCCAAGTTCAAAGGACTATTAACTACTGGAAATATTGAAGGTGAAAAGATCTACGCGATAAAACCTCTAACCTTTATGAATAATTCTGGAATTTGTATAAGAGAACTAATCGAATACTTTAAAATTGATGCAGAAAATGTGATCGTATTTCATGATGATCTTGATATTGAATTTGGAAAAGTAAAAGCAAAATTTGCAGGATCAAGTGCAGGACATAATGGAATAGAGTCTATAGATAAATTTATAGGAAAAGATTACTCAAGAGTAAGAATTGGAATTGGAAGACCAAAAACAAAAGCTGACGTCTCCGATCATGTATTAAAAGATTTTGATGAAGATGAAATGATACAATTAGAAAAAATTACAAATAATATCATTAGCTCAATTTCTTTATTAATTGAAAAAAAATTAGATTTATTCGCAAGCACAGTAAATAATAAATAATGAGTTTTAAATGTGGAATTGTTGGGCTACCAAATGTTGGTAAATCTACATTATTTAATGCGCTAACAAATTCTAGTAAAGCACAAGCTGCCAACTTTCCTTTCTGCACGATTGAGCCAAACGTCGGTGTTGTCCCAGTTCCAGATGAAAGACTAGATAAATTAGTAGAGGTGTCCTTGTCAAAGAAAAAAATAAATACTACAATTGAATTTGTTGATATTGCAGGTCTTGTAGAAGGGGCTTCTAAAGGTGAGGGCTTGGGAAACAAATTTTTATCTCATATTAGAGAAGTTGATGCTGTAATACATATGATAAGATGCTTTGACTCTAATGATATTCAGAATGTGAATCCCACAGTTGACCCTGTAAGAGATTTAGAAATTATAGAAACTGAAATGATGTTGGCTGATCTTGAGTCAATTCAAAAAAGATTAGAAAAAAATAATAAAAAGAATATAGATGAGCAGCAATTGAAAATTTTAGAAATTGCGCTTGATTGTATAAATAACTCTAAAGACATTCATGTTCTCTATGAACAATTTGAAAAAAAACTACTTAATCAGAGTGGTTTATTGTCTTTAAAACCTAAAATTTTTGTTTGTAACGTTGATGAAACTAGTGTTCAAAAAGGCAACAGATATACAGAGGCTTTCATTAATAAATTTGGAGAAAAAAATACCCTAATTATTTCAGCAGATATTGAAAATCAAATAAATCAGTTAGAAAATGAAGAAAAAGAAAACTACATGGAAATGATTGGATTAAAAAAAACTGGTTTAAATATGTTAATTCAAAAAGGTTACAACATTCTAGAACTAGACACTTATTTTACATCTGGGCCTGAAGAAACTAGAGCATGGACTATTCAAAAAAACTGTACTGCTCCAAAAGCTGCTGGTGAAATACATACTGATTTTGAAAAAGGTTTCATTAGAGCGGAAACAATTGCTTATAAAGATTTCATTGCAAATAATGGTTGGGTAAATTCTAAGACAAATGGAAAAATGAGACTTGAAGGTAAAGATTATATTGTAAAAGATGGAGATATATTAAACTTCAGATTCAATACGTGACCAAATCTTTTTCATACTGAAATAAACTAAAATAGTTAAAATAATCAAATACAAAATAGCTTTAAAACCCATTTTGTGTCTAGCCTCTAGATGTGGTTCAGCAGCCCACATTAAAAATGTTGTTACATCTTTTGCCATTTGCTCTTTTGAGGCAATAGTACCGTCACTATATTCAACTAAATCATCAGATAATGGTTCTGCCATCTTTATATTATTTCCATACATGTATTTATTGTAGTAAACACCGTCATCAAGTACTACTCCACTTGGTGGATCTTCATAACCTAAAAGTAATGAATAAATATAGTCAACTCCTCCACTTCTTGCTTTTGCTAAAACTGACATATCCGGTGGGTAAGCTCCTCCATTTGCCGCCTGTGCTGCTTTTACATTTTCATAAGGCATAACAAACTTGTCTGACAATTTTGCAGGTCTGGTAAACATTTCTCCATCACTATTTGGTCCATCCATAACTTCAAAGTTTGCTGCAATAGCTTTAACTTGATTCTCGGTAAATTCTGGTCCACCTGGTTCAGCCAAATTTCTATAACTAACATATTTCATTGAATGACATGATGAACAAACTTCAGTATAAACTTGATAACCTCTTTGTAGTGATCCTCTATCAAATTTTCCCGTTAAACCCTTGAAACTCCAATCTGTTTTCAAAAACTCAACTTTTTCTGCTGCACCAACTTGTAGAGTTGCTGCTATTAAGAAACCTACTGAACAGAATATTTTAAAAGTATTTT
>CALSWN010000071.1 GCA_943841085.1 uncultured Candidatus Pelagibacter sp.
TCTGAAAAACTATCAGGTGTTAAATTTAAAATACCCATTATATTTGGAAATTCTTTAAAATTGAAATTAGAAAAATTTTTATTTTTTTTAATTATATTTTTAATATCTTTTCTAATCTTATTTCTAACTTCTTTTGGTAAACTTTTAATATCTTTTAAATTTATAAGTTTTTTTGAATTTCTTGAAATAAGCTCTATTTGATCAAATGAAATTTCTTTATTTCCTTTTAAAGGTAAACTTTTTTTCTTAGCAACTAATTTTTTAGATAAACTGCCATAATAAAAATTACACACTCTGGTGTAATATTTTTTCATTTATTTTTAGTGAACTATCTTCGGCTTCAGCCCCATTGAACCCAATGCTGAACCTTTATCTTCATCCTCAACCCTTAAATCTTCTTTATTTGAGGGATATATGTTCTTATTAATTAAGTTTTCAATTTCTTCACCCGACAAAGTTTCGTAAGTTAGAAGTGCCTTTGCTAATTTATGCAAATCATCTATTTTTTCCGTTAGAACTTTTCTTGCTCTTTCATAACCTTTATCTACAATTTTTCTGATTTCAGAATCTACTTTTTTAGCAGTTTCTTCAGACATATTTTGAGTTCTTGCAACTGATCTTCCCAAGAAAACCTCTTCTTCATTTTCTCCATACGCAACCGGCCCTAATTCTTTACTTAGGCCTGCTCTCATTACCATAGCTCTAGCTCTTTTTGTGGCCTGCTCAATGTCACTCGAAGCTCCAGTGGTAACTTTATCTTCTCCAAAAATCATTTCTTCCGCAACTCTTCCACCCATCGCTATAGCTAGCTGTGCGTGTAATTGTTCTCTTGTTTGTGACAATTCATCTCTTTCTGGCAATTGCATAACCATTCCTAATGCTCTTCCACGAGGAACAATAGTTGCTTTATGAATTGGATAGGCTGCGTTTTCATTGATGGTAACTATTGCATGACCAGCCTCATGATATGCTGTTAATTTTTTTTCTTCCTCTGTCATAACCATTGATCTTCTTTCTGCACCCATCATGACTTTATCTTTTGCCTCTTCAAACTCAGCTAAAGTCACTATTCTCTTATTTTTTCTTGCAGCTAATAATGCGGCTTCATTAACAAGGTTAGCAAGATCAGCACCTGAAAAACCTGGAGTACCTCTCGCCACAGTTCTTAAATTTACATCTGGTGCCATCTTAATTTTTTTAACATGTACTTTTAATATTTTCTCTCTACCAATAATATCTGGATTTGAAACCACAACCTGCCTATCAAACCTTCCTGGTCTTAACAAAGCAGGGTCTAAAACATCGGGTCTATTTGTTGCAGCAATAATTATTACTCCTTCGTTTGTATCAAAGCCATCCATTTCAACTAATAATTGGTTTAATGTTTGCTCTCTCTCATCGTTTCCACCACCTAAACCAGCTCCTCTACTTCTACCTACCGCATCTATCTCATCAATAAAAATAATGCAGGGCGAATGTTTTTTTCCCTGTTCAAACATATCTCTTACTCTAGACGCACCAACGCCAACAAACATTTCTACAAAATCAGATCCGGATATTGTAAAAAATGGAACACCAGCTTCTCCAGCAATAGCTCTAGCTAATAAAGTTTTACCTGTACCTGGGGGACCAACCAATAAGCAGCCTCTTGGTATTTTTCCACCAAGCCTACTAAATTTTTTAGGATCTTTTAAAAATTCTACGACTTCTTCAACTTCTTCTTTTGCTTCTTCAACGCCAGCAACATCATTGAAAGTAACCTTGCCTTTTAGTTCATTCATCATTTTGGCTTTGGATTTACCAAAACCCATAGCTCCACCTTTTCCACCTTGCATTTGTCTCATGAAAAAAATCCAAACAGCTATTAACAGTAACATGGGAAACCATGATAATAGAACTCCAAATAATGAGGGCATCTTATCTTCTAAAGGTGCCGCAGCGATGCTTACACCTTTCTCTGATAGTTTTTCTATTAAGTTTGGATCATTTGGTGAATATGTGGAAAAAGAGTTTCCGTTTGAAAGGAGTCCTCTAATATTGTTACCTTGTATTTCAACTTTAACTACTTCACCTTCTTCAACTGCTGATAAAAATTCTGAAAATATAATTGTATCGTTCCCTCTAATATTAGATTGAGGGTTTTTAAACATATTGTAGAGTCCAATAGTTAAAAAAACTATTACAGCCCACATTGCTATATTTTTAATATTCATACATATAAGATAATAATTATTATAAATTAAACAAGTGTCAAATTGCTACAAAAATAAGTTTTAGCGTTAATTTTCTTTAGATATTAATATAGTTTCATTAACTCTATCAATAATGCAACCACCTAGAGTAGCTTTTGAAAATAGTTTTGAACTAATCGCGACAATAAGCTTATTCATACTTTTTCCTCTTACAGGATAATATTTTTTTCCCAGTTTTTGTATTATATTTGTCAAAGATCTAAAAATTACCTCATGTGATTGATTAAAAAAATTTTTATTTAAAATACAAATATTTTTCTTTTTAAAAAAAATTACATTCTCTTTTAAGTTTTTATCTACATAAAACGTGATTGATTTGTCTGAGTCTTTAAGGTTGCTGATAGTTAACATAAGTTTTTTTTTGTCTAAACCTTCTTTTTCAAGAGATAAAAGTAAATTTCTAACTCTGGTCCTTTTAAAATCTTCATTAATATTGAAAGGATCTTTCACAAAAAATTTAAATACTTTTTTAGAAATATAGATTAGATCTTTTTTATTTTGATTAAGTATTGGTCTTATAATCTTTAAATTCTGATTTTTATATTTTGTCTCTTTGCTAAGTGAAATCAGGCCCCTTAGACCACTACCTCTTACTATTCTAATTAAAAAATTTTCTAATAAGTCATCTGAATGATGACCAATTAATAAGTTTTTTATTTGATCTTTCTTACATTGATTTGCTAACAAAAAATATCTTTTATCCCTAGCTTGTGATTGAATATTAGTTGACGGTTTTTTTCCATTCCAATTTAAAATTTTACAATTGATATCAATTTTTTTAAGTACATTTTTAACGATTAATACTTCTGATGATGAATTTTTTCTTAGTTTATGATTTACAATATAGCATTTTAAAGTAATATTTTTTTTTAAAGCAAAACACTTAGCTA
>CALSWN010000072.1 GCA_943841085.1 uncultured Candidatus Pelagibacter sp.
CAAACATAACTCCAATTTTCATTCTTATTTGGTTAATAAAAATCATCATCGTATTAGTATTTGATATTGAGCTTGTCAGCTTTCTTAATGCCTGACTCATCAATCTTGATTGTAACCCAACATGATGATCTCCCATTTCTCCCTCAATTTCTGCTCTTGGAGTCAACGCAGCAACTGAGTCGATAACTATTACTGAAATAGACCCTGATTTAACTAATGTATCTGCTATTTCTAGAGCTTGCTCGCCTGCATCTGGTTGTGAGATTAACAATTCCTCTGTATTTACCCCAAGTTTTTTTGCGTATACTGGATCTAACGCATGTTCTGCATCAACAAATGCACATATTCCACCCGCCTTTTGAGCTTCAGCTACTACTTGTAATGCTAGAGTTGTTTTTCCAGAAGATTCTGGACCATAAACTTCTATAATTCTTCCTTTTGGCAATCCACCTATGCCTAGTGCCAAATCTAAACTTAAAGAACCTGTTGATACTGACTCAATGTCCATGGCTCTTCTTTGGCCTAGCTTCATTACTGAGCCTTTTCCAAAATTATCTGTAATTTGATTAATTGCTGCCTCTAAAGCTTTATTTTTTTCTTTACCATCTGCTTCTTGTTGTTTTGTAGATTTAACTACTTTTAGGTTGTTTTTAGTCATTTTTTTTACCTTTTTATTAATATAATTGTTGTTCGAATCATCTTATAAATGTACACATTTTGTTCTCATTATCAATAGTAAAGTTTTTTAATTAAAAAATGCTATATTATTGAAGTTTAAGATAGTTATTTCTTAAATTTCCTACTGACTGAAGTAATTTAAATTCTGAAAGTAAATAATTTCTCTCAGATTCTGCCAAGCTTATTTTTGATGCTAGGAGTAATGAATACGATTGTATTATATCTAGTGTTGATCTACCTAAGCCAGACTCATACTCAACTGTTATTCCTTCATTGGCAATTTCTGCGGCTTTGACTTGTAAGAGCACTGAGTCTAATAAACTCTTCGATAACTGTAAGTTTGACCAGGCACTTGCAACATTAGTATCATTATTCCTTATTGCATTATTAAGTAATAATTTTTTTCTATCTTTTAAATTTTTACTTTTATTAACAGAGGCTATGTTTTTACCCCCTTTAAAAAGAGGCCATGTAATTGTTGCTGTTGTTGTTTCTTTTTCTCTTTCGTCGTATGTTGAGCTTAAATCATCAGTTTTGGTACTATTAAATGATAATGTTGCTGAGGGGGAGAATTCAGATTTAGCAATTATAACATCTTTCTTAGATTGTTCATAGTCTAGTTTGGCTATAATTAAATCTGGATTATTGTTTTTTGAAATATTAATCGCTTCAACTAAATTATTTGGAATTTCAAAACTAATATCGGAAACCTTGTTTAAATCATCAATGTTGCTAATTGGTCCAATGATTTTTTCATATACCAACTTAGAGGTGACTAGTTCATTTTTTGCTTGTATAAATTTTGCTTGTGCTCCAGCTAATGAAGATTCCGATTGTGCCAAATCAGCTAAAGTGATTTGTCCTCTTTCAAGTCTTGCCTGATCTGTTTCAACTTGTCTTTCTAAAAGATCTACATTTATTTGATTAATTATCAATTTTTCATTTGCAAACACCAAACCAGAGTATGCTTCAATTGCTTTATATAAAACTTCTTGTTCTATTTTTAAAAGTTTAGCATCTGCGAGACTTAAGCCAATTTTACTTTTTTGTATTCCTGCCACACCAGCAAAACCCTGAAATAACTTTTGTTCAATTATTATTGATTGATTTTCCGGATCAACATCATTAAATGATGCATTTGCTCCCGATCTACTTGTTAGTTTTTCTGTGGTCTCTTCACTTTTAGAGCCAGAAAGAGTAATTGAGGGTAAAAATTCACTTCTTGATATGTTGAAATCCTCTTTAGAAATTTTAATATTTTCTCTTTCTGCATTTAATTCTGGATTATTATTATAAGCTTGTAGTAATGCTTTAGAAAGAGTTGTTCCAAAAGCATTTGAATTAATTAAAGATAATCCAATTATTACTAAAAATATTTTTTTCATTATCTATATCTTTTAAATTTTATAGTTTGAATTTGATGATTATTATTTAAATTTAATATTATAGATGAGTTTTTTACTGCATCTTTAAACATTTGTTGAGTGACTCTTTGATAGGTTTGCATGAAATTTATTACATTTCTTTTACTCATAATTTTTAAGTTTTTTTTATATTTGGTTTGAACCCAAAGTTTTCTTTCCTGTTTTAATCTCCAATTTTTTAATAAGTTAAAATTTTTAGCTTTTAAATATAATAACCCATCTAATTGTCTAAATAATGTATTATATTTTGTTTTCAATTGATTATTTACATGAGATCTCCATTTACCATCTTGATCGTAAATTCTTTCAAGTGAATTAATTGGTTTTTTCAGCTGGTTAGCAGTTTGAGCCTTTGCTCCAACACACCAACCTTCAAAAATTACCACGTCTGGTTTAGAATTTATTTTATACCATAAACTTTTTTTGCAACGATCATCCATTGCTTTATTAAATTTTGGAACTTTCATATTTTTAAATTTTTTTGATTTTATTTTTTTAAAAAATTTTAATATTAAATTAATGTCATGAGTTCCCGGGACACCTCTTGTCATTAGCAGGGAGTGTTTATTCTTAGATAATAATTTTCTATCTTTCCTTGTCTTATAAAAGTCATCTATCGAAATTTTAAAAACATTTAATTTAAAATAATTTTGTAAAATCAATGTTAAAATCGTCGAAATAGTTGTTTTGCCTGAGCCCTGGCCTCCTGCCAAACCAATCATAAGTGTTTTTTTTTTATTTACTTTTTTTGATATCCAAAAACTTACTGGGATTAAAAAAGATTTAATCATTTTTTCTTTGTTTTTAAATCTATCCTTTTTCGTTTCTTGAGATGATATAAAGTTAAGACAATCTTTTTTTACTCTATTAAAACAATCGTTTATTTGTAACATAAAAAATTATTTTTTATCAAGGGGGTGATTTTGACCATCATTAACTGGAACATTTTTTAAATCAAAAATATTTATTTCATCAACACATCCTAAATTAATTCCTATCATTCCTGGATTAGCTCTTGAATTATGGTGGGTATAAATTCCACAATTAGAACAGAAATAATGTTTTGCAACTTTTGAATGAAATTGATAAAGTTTTAATTTATCTTCACCTTTTGCTATTTTAAAATCTTCACTTTTAACCATCCCCATAATTGCATTTTTTCTTTTACAAATTGAACAGTTACATTTTATTATTTTTGGTAAATCTCCATCTAAATTTATTTCAGCTTCAACCTCACCGCAGTGGCATATTAATTTCTTCATTTATTTCTCCTAAGTATTTTTTTTAATTTTAAACATTACTTCATTCCTCCTAAGCATTGGTAGGGTAAATGGACTATCATAAGTTGCTCTAATTGGTTTGCTAATTATTGATATTTTATCTTTCTTTAATCGATCTTCTAAAATATTTTTATGTTTAATATAATTATTATCTGATGCCCTACCAGAATAAACTATTGCAGCATAATATCCTCCTTTGATGCTTAAAACTTTAACTTCTGAGTTATTTGGGTCAGGTACATTGCTCTCATTAAATTCAGCAGGTATATAAAACTGCATAGTCATATTTCCATTTTTTTCTGTTTGTGTAACTGGTGTAGTCATTTTTATTTCTTTTTTATCTTTATTATCTCCAGAGATGTATTTAAATAATTTTCTAAACCCACTATTCTTGTCAGAAGTTTCAGTTTCAATAACTAAGCGATCAGTATACTTTCTAATCTCATAAAGTTTACTTTTACTAACCATTATATATTTCACTTCATCAGCTACCATAACACTAGAAACAACAATTAAGCTTAAGATATAAATTGGTAAAATTTTTTTCATCTTATTTTAGCTAAACTATCTCTGGTTGAAGTTATCCACAAGGGTACAAAATGTAGTTTTGATGTTCATGTTTTGATTCACTTTTGATTCAGTTATAGACTCAAAATACAACCTCTTGCGTGTACTGTATAACTAGTCTATAAATAAGAACAAAGCAAGAACATGAAATTAACTATTCCCTTTTATCTACATAAAGCTGGCGCTGGATTTCCATCGCCTGCAACTGATTATATCGAAGAAGATATTGATCTAAACATGCATCTAATCAGAAATGTTCCAGCAACTTTCATCATTAGAGTGCAGGGGAAATCTATGGTGGATGTCGGAATTAATGATGGAGACTTATTGGTTGTTGATAAAAGTTTAAAACCAAAAAATTTTTCAACGGTTATTGCAAATGTTCATGATGAACTTGTGGTTAAAACTTTAGTTCAAGAAAGAGATAAAAAATTTCTAACCTCTGGTTCCAAGGATTTTTCAGAAAGAGTTTTAATTAATGAAGAAGAAGATGTTTTTATTTGGGGAGTTGTAACTTATGTCATCCATTCAACGTACTAGAAAATTAGCTCTAGTTGATTGTAATTCTTTCTATGTTTCTTGTGAAAGATTGTTCAATCCTAAAATAAGAAAAAAACCTGTTGTTGTTTTATCTAATAATGATGGTTGTATTATATCAAGATCTAATGAAGCAAAAGCTTTAGGGATTAAAATGGGAGAACCTTATTTTAAGGCAAAAGATATTATTGTTAGAAATAAAGTTGAAGTTTTTTCATCAAATT
>CALSWN010000073.1 GCA_943841085.1 uncultured Candidatus Pelagibacter sp.
TTTATTCAAAAAATTTCGTAAAATTATCTTACGATGAATATTTTAATCAAAATCAGATTGAAATTGAAAAATATAATATAATGGATATAGCAAAAAATCTTGATATACCGAAAGAAACAGCCAGAAGAAAAATCAAAGAATTAGAAGATCTTGGACACATTAAGAGATTACAAAAAAAGATAGTCGTAGATAATGAAACTTGGCCAAATATTCAACCTAATGAAACAATAAAAAGATTGTCACGTTTTTTTTCAAGTTTATCAAAAATTCTTCACGAAAAGAAAATAATTTCAGAACCTATACCTTCTGAAGAAATATCATTGACCATTAAAGAATATTTTTCTCATATTTGGCAACTCTATTATGACATGCAAATACCAATGTTATTAAGATTTAAAAAAGAAATTGATGATTTAGAGAGTTTTCATGTTTGGGGTATTTGTATAGTTAATCAAGTTATAAACTCAAGTAGAAGTAAAGTTAGTCAAATGAGCAAGGAATATTATTTAGATAAATTTATATTTCAAGGGCATGATGACATAACAGGTGTTAATGCTATGTCAATTTCAGATATTTCAGGCATACCAAGAGCAACAGTCATTCGAAAATTAAACAATCTGTTGAAAAGGAAATATTTAAAAATAGATGAAAAAAAACATTATACTACATCAGGCGTTCACCAAAAGACAATGTTGAAAATACAAAATGAAAATTTTAGAAATTTAGCTAAGTTTGCTTCAAATATTTATAATTTAAATATTTATAAAAAAAATAAAAATAATTCTTAGTTACTCTTTCTTATAATAAAGACAAAAATTATAGAAGTTAACATCATTATTAATGCATAAGCTGCCGTAGGCACAATATAAACCATTTCATCAAATAATTGAGTTGAAACAAATACCGCTAAAGTACCATTTTGTAAACCACACTCTAAGGATATACATTTTTGCTGTGCAACTCCAGATGCAAAAAATTTGGCAACATAAAATCCTACAATCATCATTACAATATTAAGAGTTAAAGCAATTAAACCAGCGCGCGTTATAAAGCTAACAATATTATTCCATTCTTCTATATAAATAAGAACAAATATAAAAACAAATAAAGCAATTGATATTCTTTGAATTAATAAAACATTTTTTAAAATAATATTTTCAGCAAAATATCTAATAATCATTCCTAATAAAACAGGGATAGTTACAACAAAAAACATTTTTAAAGAAACACCAATCATAGAAATTTCCCTTGCAACATAAGTGATATTTAATAAATCAATTGAAAGAAAAATAATAAAAGGAACAGATATAATACTTATTAAGCTGATAATTGCTGTAAGTGATATTGATAGAGCAACATCTCCGCCTGCAAATTTAGTAAGTATATTTGATGTTACTCCTCCAGGTGCAGCTGCAATTATCATCACCCCTAAAGCAAGTTCAATTGGAGTATTTAATAATTTAATAAGAGTAAATCCAATAATTGGAAGAATAAGCATTTGGCAAACAAAGCCCACAAAAAAATCTTTTGGAAACTTAATTACTCTTGTAAAATCTTTTAAAGTTAGACTCATTCCAAGTCCAAGCATAATTAAAGCTAAACCTAATGGAGCAATTTTTGTAGCAATTTCCATAAAAAATACTTAGTCCATAATGGGTCTAATGTAAATAATTAAAGTAAAAATAATCTAAGATATATCGATTGCATTTTTCTTTAAAGCTTCCATTGAAACAAGTTTTAAAGTTTTTTCATGTGTTCTTTTTAAATATATAGGGCAACCTTTCCCAGCTTCAACAGCTCTTGCATACCAACTAGCACAAACACACCAACCATCTCCATCTTTAAGTCCAGGAAAACCAAATTCAGGGTGTGGGGTTATTAAATCATTTCCTGCTTCTTTACACCATTCTAAAAATTCAGTTGTAACCTTTGCACAAACAGTATGTACACCATGATCATTTTCATCAGTACTACAGCAACCATCACGATACCATCCAGTTAAAGGATCATTAGAGCATTCTTCTAGATCCTCCCCTAGAACATTTTTTTGTTTATCACTCATTTAAATTTTGGTTGGGTTTGGCTGTCCTTTATAAATAACCTCAGGATCAAAAGATTTTTCTTTTTCTTCAAACTTCATTTTAATTTGTCTACCATTATCTATTGGCCCTAATGGTATTGATCTATAAAAACAAGATCTATAACCAACGTGACAACTAAAGCCGTCACCAATGTCAACAGTTAGCCATACAGAATCTTGATCATCATCAATTCTTATTTCTAAAACTTTTTGAGTATAGCCGCTTGTTTTGCCTTTGTGCCAAATCTGATTTCTAGACCTACTAAAATAATGTGCTTCCTTAGTTTCTATAGTTTTTTTAAGGGCTTCAACATTCATATAGCCATGCATTAAAATATCTTTAGTTTTGGAACACATAGTAACTACTGGAATCAGTCCATCATTATCAAATTTAGGAGAAAGAAGGTTTCCTTCTTCAATTTCAAGTATATTTTCCCTTTTTTTAAACATAACTAGGTAATTATGTAGCATATTAAAAAATATAATAAATATTTTAAAATTGAGTATTTGCTGTATAAACTGACCAAATGAAATTAGTAAAAGATACAGATAAACAAATTTTAGATAATAACAAAGTTTCTGATAAAGAAGCGGAAGAAGCTTTCAAAACTATATTAACTTGGATGGGTGAGGACCCTAATAGAGAAGGTCTATTAGAAACTCCAAAAAGAGTAATCAAGGCATTTAAAGAATACTTTGGTGGATACACTCAAGATGCTGAGCAGATTTTAGATAAAACTTTTGGAGATGTTGAGGGGTATGATGACATGGTTGTTGAAAAAAATATTTCTGTAACAAGTCATTGCGAACATCACATGGCCCCTATTGTTGGAACAGCACATGTTGCTTACATTCCAAATAAAAGAGTTGTTGGTTTAAGCAAGCTTGCAAGAGTTGTAGAAGTTTTTTCAAAAAGATTACAAACACAAGAAAGATTAACAATGCAAGTTGCAAAGGCATTGATGACTTCGTTAGACGCAAAAGGAGTAGCTGTAACAATAGATGCAGCGCACCAGTGTATGACGATGCGTGGCATTAAAAAAGAAAGTGCAACAACAGTAACAAATTATTTCTTAGGACAATTTAAAGAAGACTTAAGCATTCAAAACAGATATTTAAGATTTATCAGTAAATAATTTTATTTAGGTAAAAACAGCAATGTCAGATCATTTTAAAGCACTAGTTATTAATCAAAAAGAAGAAAACTTTACTCGAGAAGTTAAATCAATTGACAAATCATTTTTAAAACATGGAGATGTGCTTGTTAAAGTTCACTATTCTGATTTAAATTACAAAGATGCCCTAATTTTAAATAATGGTGCTAAGTTAGTAAAAGAATTTCCTCATATTCCTGGTATTGATTTCTCAGGAACAGTTCAAGAAAGTGATAATTCTAAATTTACAAAAGGTGACGAAGTAATTCTTACAGGGTGGCGAGTTGGTGAAATTTATTTTGGAGGCTATTCACAGTTCGCAAAAGTTAGTGGAGATTTTCTAGTTAAGAAACCAAAAAATATTTCATCTAAACAAGCTATGATCTTAGGAACTGCAGGACTAACAGCACTGCTATGCTCTTTCGCTATTAAAGCTAGAGAAGAACTTTTGTTAGGGGAAAAAGTTAAAGATGTTTTAGTTACTGGTGCTTCAGGCGGTGTTGGAAGCATTGCTGTAATGATTTTAAATAAGTTTGGATATAATGTAACAGCTGTTACAGGAAAAACTTCGAATGAAGAATACTTAAAATCACTAGGAGCAAAAAATATTATTAATAAAGCAGATTTAGACAAGGATCCAAGGCCATTAGATAAAGGTTTATGGGATGGTGTTGTTGATACAGTAGGGGGGAAAATTCTTGCAAACGCTTTAGCCCAAACAAGAGACAATGGAATTGTTGCAGCTTGTGGAAATGCAGCTGATTATAAATTAAATACAACTGTAATGCCTTTTATCATTAGAGGAGTAAAACTTTGGGGAATTAATTCTGTAACGGCATCAATCGAAAGAAGAGAATTCGTTTGGAGTGAAGTTAAAAATATTATTGATTTTGATAAATTGGAAGAGTCTGTTAAAATTTTAAACTTAGAGGATTTAATAGATGTATATCCAAAAATGCTTAAAGGTGAAACATCAGGCAGATACATAGTTGATCTTAATAAATAAATGGATTGGGACAAATTAAAAATATTTCATGCAGTTGCTGAAGCTGGTAGCTTTACTAATGCAACAATCAATTTGAATCTTAGTCAATCAGCTATAAGTAGACAAATCCAATCACTAGAACAGGATCTTAAAGTTCAACTCTTTGAAAGACACGCAAGAGGACTAACATTAACAGAAAATGGTGAGTATGTGTATAAAACAGCGCATGAAGTCATTAGTAAGCTTAAAGAAGTTGAAACTTCGTTGGGGGATCAAAAAAACAAACCTACTGGAAAATTAACAATTACTACTGTTAGAAGCTTCGGGACTCATTGGCTTACACCTAGAATTCAAGAATTTATGAATTTAAATCCAGAAATAGAGGTTGAATTGATTTTTGATGATAAAGAATTAGATTTAAGCACAAGACAAGCTGACATTGGTATTTTTATGAGAAGACCTAAACAGCTTAATTATATACAAAAAAAATTGATTGATATTAAATATTTTGTTTATGGATCGAATAAGTATTTAGAAAAATATGGGATGCCAAAAACTATTGCAGACCTTAACAAACATAAATTTATTTCATTTGGAAAAGGAGCGCCATCTCCAGTTTATAATCCTGATTGGGCTCTTAAACTTGGTGTTAAAGATGGAAAAAAGAGAAAATCAATAATGAAAGTTAATAGTGTTATGGGTTTACTTTTAGCTGTCGAAACTGGTGTTGGTCTAGCAGCACTTCCAGAATATTTAGTTTCTAATTCCAATAATGTAATTAAGGTGCTTCCTAATTCAGAGGGACCAATTACAGAAGCGCACTTCGTATACCCTCAATCCCTTAAAAATAACGCAAGAGTAACAGCATTTAGAAATTTTTTATTTAGTAAAATTGGTGATTGGAAATCTTAATTAGCTAGATTTATCATTAACGTATACTGAAACTCCTCTTGAATTAATATCAACATCAAATTTTTTATGTAAAGGTGGAAATGCTCTTTGAGAACAGTCTAATCTGTCACAAGTTCTACAAGATACACCAATAGGAATTTCAGAAGTTTTATCACTTACATTAATATTTTCTGTATAAACAAAATCTTTTGCATATTTGGCATCACACCCTAATCCAATCGATAAAATACTTTTTGTTCTTCCAAATCTACCAATACCTTTTTCAACAGTCCTAGCAATACAAACATATTTTTCTCCATTCGTCATTTTACTAACGGCTGCTTGTATCACTCCTGGTCTTGTAAAAGCTGAATAAACATTCCATCTTGGACATGCACCACCATATCTTGGAATTTCTATTCCAGATAATGAAAATCTTTTTGAAATATTCCCAGCCATATCAACTCTCAACATGTGAAAGGGTATACCTGGAAGTTTCGGATCTTGTAAACAAGTAACTCTATGAGCAACTTGCTCAAACGAAGTAGCAAAAGTATTTTGTAAAAGTTCTAAGTCATATTTTAATTTTTTACACTCTGAATGAAAAGGTTTATACGGCATTAAAATTGCAGCACCCGTATAATTTAATAATGCTACTTGAGTTAAGCGTTTAGACTCATCTGAAGGAAAACTAAATTTTGATAAATATTCATTAATAATTTCTAAAGCACCTTCTTGTGCTATCTGTGCAGCCGCATGAAGTTTTTTTGTTTCTAATGAGTTGTAATCACTGAGTAAAAGTTCTTTTTTATTTTTATTAAAAATTTTTGAAAAAGGTTTGTCTTCCTCAGGAATGATATCCTTAACTGTTATAGAGTATTTTGTTTTTAGATATTCACACAAAGCAATATACCTTGTTCTATTATTCTTTTGAATTATTTCAAAAACATTATTTGCAAAATTCTCAAGTTTTGGAAAATAATTTTTATTTTCTTGAAGAAAATCAGAAATTACTTCACCTGGAAAAGAATTTTTTCTATTATCTACTATTTTGCCAGATAATTTTTCTATTTTATTAATAAGTTCGTGGTCTTTTTTTTTTAAAATGTCTCCGAGTCTTACAAATGCTCTACCAATTTTTGGATTAGTGCCAACTAAATCTTTTACTTCTGGACCCAAAATATCTAAATCCTCAAATAATTTATCATCAAGTATTTCAGAGATCGTATTCTCTAAATTTATATCTGTTTTCGATGTTAAGTCTGAAAGCTCAATTTTTAATTTATCACAAACCTTTAACAGCAAATCACCATCTATTTTTCTTTTTCCACTTTCAATTAAGTTTAGGTAGCTTGGAGAAATACCCAGTTCCTCAGAAAGCTTGTTTGCTTGCAATCCTAGCTGCCTTCTAAAAGCTTTAATTTTTGGACCTATTTTTGCATTTAATTGACTCATATTTGCTATTTGTAAATTTTGTAAATTTAAATTTACAATAAATTTTGTTATTTTACAAGTATTTTTCGATTTTTTGTAGATTTTGTAAATTTAGTAAATTATAAGATTTACATGAACGAAAAATATAAAAACACAGAAAATGATGCTCAAATCATAAAAAAAGAGGATTTATCAGCGCATAATGAGAAAGGTATCTATATGCGAGATGACCATTGTGATTGGGGCTCAAGTGGAATGGAAGCTCTTGTTGATCAAATCAACGATGGCAATTAATACGTTCAACTTATTCATATTTTCATAACAGTAAAGGACATAAACTAAATGAGTGCAGAAAATATCTCATACGACTTAAAAAGATTTGCGGGAATTAAAAGGGATTATACTCCAGAGGAGGTAGAAAGATTAAGAGGTTCAATAAAGATTGAATACTCTATGTGCAAACATCAATCTAAAAAATTGTGGGATTTATTAAATTCAGAACCTTATATTAACACTTTAGGATCTTTATCAGGTAATCATGCAGTTCAACATGCTAAAGCAGGATTAAAAGCAATATATCTAAGTGGATGGCAAGTGGCAGCTGATGCAAACAGTGCGGGGGAAATGTACCCTGACCAGTCTTTATATCCATATGATAGTGCACCAAAATTAGTTGAGTCAATGAATAACGCTTTAATTAGAGCAGATCAAATTCAACATATGGAAATTCAAGATGGCGATATGAAATCAAAAGATAGAACAGACTACATGTTGCCAATAATTGCTGATGGTGAAGCAGGATTTGGTGGACCATTAAATGTGTTTGAATTAGCAAAAAAATTTATTAAAGCTGGTGCAGCGGGTGTTCACTTTGAGGACCAATTAGCTAGTGAAAAAAAATGTGGTCACATGGGTGGAAAGGTTTTAGTTCCGACTGGCACTATGATAAAAAACTTAAAAGCTGCTAGATTAGCAGCTGATATAGCTGATGTACCATTAATCATTCTAGCAAGAACAGATGCCAATGCTGCAAAATTAATTACAAATGATCATGATGAAAATGACAAGCCATTTTTAACTGGCGAAAGATCTCCCGAGGGTTTCTTTTATGTAAAACATGGAATAGATCAGGCTATTTCAAGAGGATTAGCTTATGCACCTTATTCAGATTTAATTTGGTGTGAAACAGCTACACCAAATCTTGAAGAAGCCAAAAAATTTGCTGATGCTATTCATGAAAAATTTCCTGGAAAATTACTTGCTTACAATTGTTCTCCATCATTTAATTGGAAAAAACATTTATCAGATGCAGAGATAGCTACATTCCAACAAAAAATTAGTGAGATGGGATATAAATTTCAATTTATTACACTTGCAGGATTTCATACTCAAAACATTGCGATTTTTGAACTTGCAGAAAAATATAAAAAGGATGGCATGACCGCTTATTCTAAAATCCAACAATTAGAATTTGCTAGAGAAAAAGACGGATACACAAGTGTTAAACATCAAAGAGAAGTAGGAACAACATACTTTGATGCTGTATCAAATACTATTAGTTCTGGGCAAAGCTCAACTACTGCTATGAAAGGCTCAACAGAGTCAGAACAATTTTAAACTCACCTCAATCGTTGTTGTTATAAAAAATAGGATCCTTTAAAAGGGGTCCTTTTTTTATTTGCTTTGTGCGACATTATATGCGATTGATAATCATTCGCAATGCAAATAATAAGCATTCTAAATTAACTAGGGTAAAGAAAGATAACAATAAATGAAAAAAATACTATTTACTATATTGGCATTAAGTTTTTTTGAAACTTTTGCTCTAGCTAAAGAAGTTAATGTTTTCAGTGCAAGACATTACGATTCAGATGTTCAGCTTTATCAAAAATTTACAGATAAAACAGGAATTAAAGTAAACATAATATCTGGAAAAGATAAAGCACTACAAAAAAGAATAACTGAAGAAGGTACCGACTCAAAAGCTGACCTTTACATAACAGCTGATGCAGGAAGGTTAGGTGCATTTGCTTCAAAAGGAATGTTTCAAAACTCTTTAACACCAGCTATTAAAGCCGCAGTTCCATCAAACTTTAGAACTTCAAAATGGACAGGAATAGCTAAGAGAGCAAGAATAATTTATTATTCTCCTGAAAGAGTTAATGCAAATGATCTTAATGGAATGACCTACGAAGATTTAGCTGACTCAAAATGGAAAGGAAGAATAGTTATTAGAAAATCTAATAATATTTATAATCAGTCTCTTGTAGCATCATTAATTAAAAATAACGGAAAAAAAGCAACAGCTGAATGGGCAAAAGGTGTAGTTGCTAATATGGCTAGAGACTCTAAGGGAAATGATAGAGCACAAATTTTGGCTGTAGCAGCAGGTGAAGCTGATTTAGCAGTAGCTAATACATACTATCTAGCTTTAATGTTATCTGGAAAAAAAGGAGCAGAGCAACAAGCAGCTGCCAAAAAAGTTTTACCTTTTTTTCCTAACCAAGGAGATAGAGGAACTCATATGAATATTAGTGGAGGTGGAGTATTAAAAAATGCACCTAATCCTGAAAATGCAAAAAAATTACTTGAGTTTTTATTAACTAAAGAAGCACAACAGCACATAGTTAATAATACATTTGAATATCCAATGATTGATGGTGTGAAACCTCATCCGTTAGTTAAACAAATGGGTCTTGGATTTAAACAAGACTTAGAAACAAAAGTAGCAAATTATGGAAAAAACCAAGCTGCAGCATTAGAATTAATGTTGTCAGCAAAATGGAAATAAAGAGGTTATAACACAGCGTACTTTTAATATTAAGTCATTTACCCTACTTAATGTTATTAGTACGTGGGTAAAAATGGGTAAAAAAATAAATATTTGGTATTTTAGTTCTTTTTTAATATCTATTGTTGTAGCTATTCCTATAGTTACTGTCTTTAGTAGTTTTTTTGAAACAACGGGAAACTACTCTTTGATTCTTAAAAATACTTTTCTTTATGATTATATTTTTAATTCTTTTGTATTATTAACAGGTGTTTTAATTTTAACATTTATAATCGGTGTTGGATGCGCATACTTGGTTTCATTTTACGATTTTCCAGGTGTAAACTTTTTTAAATGGGTTTTGATTTTATCTTTTGCAGTTCCTGCATATATATATGCCTATTCTTTAACAGCATTTTTTGAAAATTATGGCACAGCTTTTTCAATTTTAAAAAGTTTATTTGGGGAAGGTAATTACAATATTTTTATACCAAAATTTGATGGAATGATGGGCGCTATTATCTCTATATCATTTTCGTTATTTGGTTATGTTTATGTTTTAACTAGAGCATCTTTTCATTACCAATCACAAAATTTAATAGAGCTTGGAAAAAACCTTGGCTTTTCAAAGAAAAAATCATTTTTTAAGATAATACTTCCATCAGCAAGACCTGCAATAGTGGCTGGATTATCACTTGTTGCCATGGAAACCTTGTCAGACTTTGGAGCAGTATCTTTTTTTGGAATATCAACACTTACAACTGGAATTTATAATGCATGGATTTCATTTGATGACCTTACTTTAGCAAATAGATTATCATTTTATTTGTTAATTTTTATACTAGGACTGTTTGTCTTAGAGAATTTATCAAGAAAAAAAGCACAATACCATACTCCATCTAAAGGAGGATTTAAGTCAAAAACATTAATAAAACTAAAAGGACTTAAATCATTTTTTGCTTTTAAATTCTGTGCAATTATTTTCTTTATAAGTTTTTTATTTCCAGTTTTGCAAATGCTTTATTGGACAATTATTTTTCCAAAGCACTTAATTGACTTAAATTTAGTAGAATTGTTTTTAAATACAATTTTATTAGTAATTTTATCAAGTATTGTATTAATTTCTTTTGCTTTTATTTCAAATTATGGAAATAGAGTGTCTAGAAGTAAGTTTCTTGAAGTATTAACAACATTTTCTATATCAGGTTATGCAATACCAGGAATAATATTGGCTGTTGCTTTTATTACTTTTATTTCTTGGTTTGATAATAATATTATTGATATTTTTGGATTTAAGACAATTAAGTCAATTTTTATAGGCTCTATTTTTGGACTAGTTATAGTTTATTTTATAAGATTTTTTTCTCTAGCAAGCAATGGTATTAAATCTGGTTATTTAAAAATAAGTTATTCAATAGATGAAAGCGCATATTTGCTTGGATATTCTAAATTTAAAACTTTCAAAAATATTCATATTCCATATTTAAAAAATTCAATGCTACTAATTGGAATATTAATATCTATTGAAATTATTAAAGAATTGCCAATAACTTTAATAATGAGGCCTTTTAATTTTGAGACTTTTGCAACAACAGCCTATGTTTTTGCATCTCAAGACTTACTAGAAGCTGCTGCTGCACCATCATTATTTCTTATACTTATTGCAAGTTTATTTATATTGATTACATCTAAATATATTCTTAAAGATTAAAATATGACTAAAAATTTTCTTGAAATTAACAACGTAACTTTTAGGGCAAGTGAAAAAAATAAAGTTAATAATGTTTCTTTAAATATAGAAAATGAAGGCGATATAGTTTGTTTGTTAGGACCCTCTGGAATCGGTAAAACTACTATTTTAAGAACTATTGCTGGTCTAGAAAAAATTGACTCAGGAACAATTATATTAAAAGACAAAGTGTTATCTTCTAATGATAGCCACATCGAACCTGAAAATAGAAATATTTCAATGGCTTTTCAAGATAACTCATTATTTCCTCATTATAATGTTTTGGAAAATATTAAATTTGGTGCAGAGCGAAATAAAAAGAAAAAAGGGATAGAAATTGATGATCTTATTAAATTTCTTCATATTGATCATGTTATAGATAAGTTTCCTCATCAAATTAGTTCTGGTGAAGCTCAAAGGGCCTCACTAGCAAGAGCTTTATTGTCTAATCCTGATTTACTATTATTAGATGAGCCATTATCTAATGTAGACCAAAGTTTCAAAGAAGAAATCCAAGTAAAGTTAAAACAAATATTAACAGAGCAAAAAATAACAACAATTATAGTCACTCATGACTCTTATGAAGCTTTTTATCTTGGAACAAAATGTGGAATAATTTTAGATGGCCATTTGAAGCAATATGATGATCCATACAATGTTTATCATTTTCCAAACTCAGTAGAAGTTGTAAATTTTCTCAATAGAGGAATCTTAATACCTGCCAAAGTTACTGGAGAAAATAGCTTAGAAAATAAAGATTTAGGCACAATAACTGGTAACTTTATAAAACATTACCCAAAAGGATCTGAAGTAAAACTTTTGTTGCAACCAGAAGATTTAGAACATGACGATAAAAGCAATCTAAAACTAGAAGTGGTAGATAGAAAATTTAGAGGTACAAACTTTATTTACACCTTAAAAACAGAAAGCAGTAAATTAATACCTGTATTTGTTCACTCCCATCATATTCATCAACATGAGGTTGATGAAAAATTTGGTATTAAAAGACCTATTCATATTGATCATATAGTTTGTTTCTAATAAAAACCTTTAAAAATGAATAGCAATTTCAAAATTTTTTTAAAAGGCATAATTGATGTTAGCCCATTAATGATACCTGTAGTCCCGTTTGGTTTGATATATGGTATTTTAGCAATAGATGTAGGACTCAGTCCATTAGTTGCAATGGGAATGTCTTTAATAGTTTTTGGTGGAGCATCTCAAATAATTCTTTTGCAATTATTTTCAGGAGGTGCTTCATCCTTAGTTATCATAAGTTCTGTTGGAGCAATTAACTCAAGACATTTACTTTATGGTGCAGTTGTTTCCGAACATGTATCAGACTTAAAGTTAGTTTGGAAAATTATTATTTCATACTTTTTAATTGATCAGGCTTTTGCAATATCAAATAAATATTTTAAAAAAAATAATAATAAAAATAAATATCTTCATTTAGTTGGTGGAGGGTTCACATGTTGGGTTGTCTGGCAAACCACTTCATTTTTAGGAATTATATTAGGTTCAGCAATACCAGAGAAACTTGGTTTAAGTTTTGCAGTGCCTTTAACCTTTTTAGCAATTTTAGTAAATGATTTTAGAAAAATTATTAATGTGATTGTTATTTTAGTTTCAGGTTTAGTAGCTATGTTTGGGTATAATTACATTCCTTATAAAGCTTATGTAATCGTAGCTGCTTTTGCGGGATTAGTTACTGCATTAATTTTAACAAAAATGATAAAAAAACAATGAGTGATTGGACTTTAATTATTTATTGTGGGTTGATAACTTTTTTAACAAGATTTTCAATGATAGCACTTTTAAAAAAAGAAATGTTTAATGATAGAATAAGAGAAGTTTTATCTTATGTACCTTCAGCAATTTTTCCTGCAATTATATTTCCAGCTATTTTTTTAGATAATACAGGATCAATACAAATAGAGGATAATCCTAAAATTTTAGGTGCATTTATTGCAATGATTGTTGGAATTCTTACTAGAAACATTATTGCGACAATTTTTTCAGGATTAGCATCTTACTGGTTTTTAATATTTGTTGTATAAGATTACATGAAAAATTTTTTTATATTCATTTTTTTTATACTTTCTTTTAGTGCTAATGCACTAGAAAAAAAAACTACTTTTAATAAAGAATTGTTTGATAAAGCACAATCTGAGGGTAAGGTTGTAGTAGTAAGCTCTTGGATGAAGTATTGCTCATCTTGTGCTAGTCAAATGAAAGTTTTAAATAAAGCAAAAAATGAATTTGACAATATTGAATACCTTACATTTGAAGTAACAAATAAAGAAATCTCTAAGTTACTAAACGTTCAATATCAAACTACGCTTTTAATCTTTAAAAATAATAAAGAAGTTTATCGGAGTATTGGTGAAACAAGTAAAGATTTAATTTATAAAGCTATAAAATCTTCAATTTAGACAAAAGCACCTAATTTAATATTTCTAGGAACATTGATATCCATTAACTTTGGCTTTGGTAAATTTAAATTATTCATTATTTCTTCGTATTCATTTTCGCTGTTAACTTGTAATCTAGGATTAAATTTTTTTTCCTGACCTATAGAACTTACTTTTTTACCATTATAATCATGAGCTGGATACAAAAGTGTTTCCTCGGGTAGTTTTAGTAATTTATTAAAAATTGAATTATATGCATCTCTAGAGTTTCCATTTTGAAAATCAGTTCTTCCAGTACCATTAATTAACAAAGTGTCTCCTGAGAATAAATAATTATTCATCAAAAAACTATAACTATCAGAAGTATGACCAGGTGTATAAATGGCCCTAAAATTTAAATCATCAATTTTAATGATCTCATCATCTTTTACTTTAATTTGAACTGACTCTGCTGGAGTATGCTCTCCCATAATAGTAGAACAATTAGTTTTTTCATTTAACTTTGATGCAGCAGTAATGTGATCTGCATGTATATGTGTGTCTATCACTTTTACTAATTTTAAATCTAATTCTTTTAGAAGTTTTATATATATATCTACATTTTCCAAAACAGGATCAATAATTAAGGCCTCTCTACCTTTTGATGATGCAATTAAATAAGTAAATGTGCTTGATGTTTTATCAAATAACTGTTTGAACAACATAAGGATACTTTATAACAATAATTAGAATTATATAAAATGATAAAATTTTAATTTATAGAGAGACTATCTTTGATTTAATTGAATTACTTTTCTATGTTTGTTACCTTTGTAGCTGGCTAAAGGCCTGATTAGTTTGTTAGCAGAGTGCTGTTCCATTATATGAGCTGACCAACCTGTAATCCTTGAAATTACAAATATTGGTGTAAAAAAATCTGTATCAAAACCCATTAGGTGATAAGTTGGACCAGTAGGGTAGTCTACGTTTGGATGAATATCTTTTCTTTCAATCATTACTTTTTCTACAATGTCATAAATTTTTTCAAATTTTTTATCTTTTTTGATTTTAGCTACTTTTCCAAAATACTCTCTCATTGTGGGAACTCTTGAGTCTCCACTTTTATAGACCCTATGACCAAAACCCATAACAACATCTTTATTATCTAAAGCATCATTAATCCATTTATGAGCATTTTCTGGTTTTTTAATTTTATTCATCATATGCATTACTTCTTCATTTGCCCCCCCATGTAAGGGACCTTTTAAACTAGCAATAGCTCCAGTGATAGCACCATGTATGTCTGATAGACTGCTAGTTATAGTTCTTGCAGTAAAAGTTGAAACATTAAAACTATGTTCAGCATATAAAATTAAAGATACGTCAAAGGCTTTTACAATTTCTTTTTGTGGTACTTTTCCAAAACACATGTAAAAAAAGTTTTCTGCAAAAGTTAAATCTTGTTTAGGTTTAATAATTTTTTTTCCTTTTCTAATTCTATAAAAGGCTGCTAAAGCCGTAGGAGTTTTTGAAAAAATTCTTAAAGCTTTTCTCATATTTGCCTCAGGAGATGAGTCTTGTGTTTCTTTATCTTCTAGCCCCATAACACTAACAGCTGTTCTTGCTACATCCATTGGATGAGACTTTTTGGGCATATGTTTTATTATGTCGTATAAATTTTTTGATAATTCTCTTTCATTTTTTTCTTGTTTTTCAAATTTCTTTAATTGAATTGAGTTTGGAAGATCTTTATTTAGTATTAAATAAGCTACTTCTTCAAATCTGCACGCTTCGCATAAATCTTGAGCTGCATAGCCTCTATATGTAAGTGAATTAATTTCAGGCATAACCTTAGAAACTTCAGTTTCATCAACAACTATTCCTAATAAACCTTTTTTTATTTCATCACTCATTATTCGTGCCCATCTGTATTAAAATTATAAATTTTTTCATCTAGTGAGTTATACTTTTCATACTCAACTAATTCATATAATCTTTTTCTAGTTTGCATTTTATCAATAATATTGTTCTGATGTCCATTAGCATAAATGTCCCTTAGGCCATCTTCTACGCTTTTCATTGCTAATCTTTGTGTCGTTACTGGATAAATTACTATGTTATATCCAAAATTTTCTAACTCTTTATAGTTGAAAAGTTTAGACTTACCAAACTCAGTCATATTAGCTAATAAATAGCAAGAAAGTTCTTTTCTAACTTTTTCAAAATCTTTTTCATCATGAAGAGCTTCAGGAAAAATTATTTCTGCACCGGCATCAATATAAGCTTTACATCTATCTATCATTTTATCTATGCCTTCAACACCTTTCGCATCAGATCGTGCTATTATCTTAAAATTTTCATCCTGTTTTGCTGCAACACATTCCTTGATTTTCTTAACCATTGCATCTGTAGAAATTAGTTCTTTATTGTCAAGATGACCACATCTTTTACGTTCTACTTGATCCTCTAAATGTACTGCTGCAACCCCAAACTCTTCAAAAGTTTTTATTGTTTCCTCACATGATTTAAATCCAGTATCTATATCTACAATAGTAGGCAAACTTGTTACTCTTGATATCAAATATGATCTTGTGCTTACATCTTGTAAAGAAGTTAAACCAATATCTGGAAATCCTAAATCATTTGCCATAACTCCACCAGAAACATAAACAGCGTCATAACCAATCTCTTCTATTAATTTTGCTGTTAAGGGATTGTATGCTCCTGGAACTCTTAGAATTTTGTTTGTTTTTAATTTTTTGACAAGATCTGATCTTTTTTGACTGGGCTCTTTTTCAACAA